>JBFXEP010000004.1:0-28874 GCA_050179995.1 Hyphomicrobium sp. | reverse complement strand
TCTTCTTCCAGGCCGCGAACGGGAACTCCTCGATCGGATGCACGATCTGGATACCGGCGTTCGACACTAGGATGTCGATGGTGCCGAACGTGGCCGCCGTCTTCTCGACGCCCGCGTTGACCTGCTCCTCGCTCGAAACATCCATGGCAACCGCGATGGCGGTCTTGGCGTCGCCGATCTCTTTTGCCGCAGCCTCTGCTGCATCGAGGTTGAGATCGGCGATGGCGACACGCCCGCCCGCCTCCACATAGCGCTTGGCGATGGCGTGGCCGATGCCGCTCGCAGCGCCCGTCACGAGCGCCACTTTGCCGTCGAGTTTCATGGGGGAAGCTCCTTTCAGGGCTTGAGATAGTCGTAGACGACCTTGCCGAGGCCGAGCGTGAGATCGGCGAGGATGTGGGTCGCGGACAGAACCTCGAGCACCGGCAGCTCGGCGACCGGCGCCAGCGCGTGCGGCCGGAGATCGAGCGCCGCCGGACCCGTCCAGGCACCCTTCAGCACCACGTCCTCGAGCCGGTAGTCGACGAGCTCGAGCACGCGCGGGCTGCCGTCGACGTGCGGGATGATCTTGAGCAGGTAGTTGGGAGCCGCGAGCGAGCGCGCCACCTCGCCGGGATCGAGCGCGCGGTGCTTATAGCCCATGGTCCCCGTCGCGACCCGCACGGGGCCATAGTCGAGCGTGCCGATCAGCGTGTCCTTGTCCGGACCGAGCGACGGCTGCGCATACTTCTTCGGAAAGCCCCAAAGCTCGCGTCCGCCATAGATCGGCGGCCCGTCGTTGAGGTACATCGCATGCGTGTAGTTGCCCTTCTGCCCCTTGAAGGACACCGGGACCACCTGCCCCGACTCCGTGTAATCGCCAAAGCCCGTCGAGTTCGGCATGCGGATGAACTCGTATTTGACCACCGGCTCGTCGATCGAGAGCGGCTCCGGGACGACGCGCTTCAGCGCGTCGAGGTCCGTGAGATAGGTGATGATGAGGTACTCGCGATCGACGAAGCGGTACGGCCCAGGCGGAAAGGCCGGGCTCGTAAGCGGCATGGCGAACGCGGATTTCTTGACGTCGGCGATGTTCATGCGTGCGTCTCCGGCGGGGGCGGGTCGAGCTCCTTGGTGAGGTCCAGCACGGCGACGCCGTCGGCCGGCCGCTCGCGGTTGATCCAGGCCGGATGCCGCAAGGTCCGTTCCACGTCGTCGCGCCCATCGCGCCAGTGCTCGTCGACCGTGAAGCGCGAGAACTCGTAGTCGTTGGATTGGGTGGAGTAGGCGGCGCGGCGGTGGATCAGGTGCACGATGGTGATCGCCGCATCGCAGCCGAGCGACGCCAGCAGCTTCCAGTCCGCCGACGACTTGAGATCGTCCGGCAGATCCTTCTCGAGCCGCCGGATCGCGCGCCGCATGGTTTGCAGATCCTTGAAGACATCCGTGTTGAGCCGTGTGCGGCTCGAGTAGCGGATGTCCTTCTCGCGCTGCGTGATGTCGAACACGGTCTCGGGGAGCGGCCCCTTGGCGCTGAACAGGTCGAGCTGGAAGATGAGCATGTCCGACCTGGGCCCCGCCCAGTCGAGCACGTACTGCAGCGGCGTGTTGGAGACGATGCCGCCGTCCCAGTAGGGCTCACCGTCGATCATCACCGGCGGAAAGCCCGGCGGCAGCGCGCCGCTCGCCATGATGTGCTCCGGCCCGATCCTCTGGTGCTCGGTGTCGAAGAACTTGAGGTTGCCGGTCGCAACCTGCACCGCGCCGACGCTGACGCGCGTCTTGCCGGAGTTGAGATAGTCGAAGTCGACCAGCTCGGTCAGCGTCGCATTGAGAGGGCTCGTGTCGTAGTAGCTGATGGCTTGCAGCGTGCCCCTCGGATTGAGGAACGGCGGCGGGAAGCGCGGGTCGAAGAAGCCCGGCACGCCGGTCGCCGCCACGAGCGCCGCGCTGACCTCGTTGTAGATCTTGCGCGAGTCCGTATCCGTCGCGATGGGAGCCAGCAGGAGCCGGCCCGAGACCCGGTCCCAGAACGTCCTCAGCCGCTCGCGGCGCCGCTCCGGTGGATTCCCGGCGATCAGCGCGCAATTGATGGCGCCGATCGAGATGCCGGCCACCCACTCGGGACTGTGCTCGGCCTCCGCCAGCGCCTCGAACGCGCCCGCCTGGTAGGCACCGAGCGCGCCTCCCCCCTGCAGGACGAGTACCGTTTTTTCCCGATTGCCGCGCGCCGCCATTCAACGCTCCGGGGCGAAGAGAACTGGCCAGGATATTAGGACGATCGAGGGCAGCGACAAGCGCGCCACGAGGGATATGTCGTCGCGGGTTCTGTTAGCGTGAATGATTGGTGAGTTGCGGGAGCGGCCTAACGAGCGCCGCCGCGCGCCAGGATGTCCCACGCCGCGTTGATCTGCTTGAGGCGCGCCTCGCGCGCCGCGCGGTCGGCCGCATCGCTCGCGTGATCCGGGTGCCAGCTCATGCGCAGCCCGTCGACGACCTTCTTGATCGCCGCCTCGTTGGCCTCGGGCCCGAGCCCCATGCCGAGCACGGCGAGCGCGTCCTCGCGCGAGCGAGGCACGGCGTCGGTGGCTGCCACGACGTGAGCGGGCTGCGCAGCGCGCGCGGGCGCGACGTCCCGCGCGGCCTTGGGCGCCACGGCCGGCAGGCCGCCATGAATTTTGTCGAACGACACAGCGGCGATGTCACGCGAGAGGGCGCCCGCCGAGGACACGCGTCCGCGCCGCCACAAGAGCACGATCGTCAGCAAGGAGAGCGCTGCGAAGGCCGCGATCGCGATAGGACGCCCGTCGAGTCCCGCCGGCGATTCACTGCGGGTCAACGCTCCGATGGAGCCTGTCTCGACGCCGTCCGCCGTCACGGATGCCGCGGGCTTCGAGACCTCGGGCAACACTTGATCGGCAGCGGCGACGGCCTCTCCCGCCTGCGCGGGCGACTCGCTTGGCGTGGCATCGGCGTCGGACGGCGCGTTCGCCGCGTTGATGATCGTCGGAATGATGGGGCCGGTCAGCGGAGCGTCGGCAGCCGGCGCAGGCTTGGCGGACTCCGCGGCTGGAGAGGCTTTGGAAGCTGCGCTCGCAGCCGGAGGCTCGGCAGGCACTGGTTGAGGCACGGTGAGTGCCGGCGTCTGCTTCGGCGCTTTCTCCGCAACCTTCGGCTCGGCCTTCGCCGGTGGCGGCAACGGCTCGGCCTTGACGGAAGCCTTGGGCGGCTCGGTCTGCGGCGCCGCGCGCTCCCGCTCGATGGGCTTCGCCTCGGCGACACGCGGCGATGCATTGGCGACGAAGATGCCGTCAATGCCGAACAGCGGCGCAAACCCCGCCGGCAGGGCGACGGGGATACGCTCGGTTCTCGCCAGCCGCCGCTCGCAGAAGCGCGAGAAGGCGCCGTAGTGACGCCCTTCACGCGCGCAGGGCGCGCCGGCCGGCAGGCTCCATTGCGGCGGCATCTCGATCTCGAGCCGGTCACCGGAGAGATACACGCCCTCTCCCCGCGCCGCTTCCGCCGCGGCCGCCACCTCGACCCACGGCACGCGCTTGCCGTCGCAGTCGAGATCGAAGCGGTGCAGTGTCCAGCGATGGCAAAGCTCGGGGTTGACCGGAGAGCAGGCGCGGAACGTCCGCTCCTCGCGCCCGCCGATCACTGGATGCCCCTTCTGATCTGCAGACGGCGTCAGCACCGGCTGCCCCCCGGACATCTTGCAGGCGTACGGCATGACAAAGAGCTCGTCGGCACGCGCGAGCCCGCCAGCCGGCACCGCACCGGCCACTGCCACAAGGCCAAGCATCAGGTGTGAGGTGAGCCGCATTGGCCTCTTGCTCCGGGTTCGCCGCAGACTGGCCTTGAGATACCCGCGAGACCTGGGCGCATTTGCGGCAATGCCGACAAGATTTCTGTAACGACTTGTATCACTTAGTCACATGGCGTTGAAAAGCCGTGCAACCAGCGGTGCTGGTCTGCAACCTCAACAGGAACACGAAGCAATTTTGGGGTTGGTGAGCCGGGAGGGACCACAGGAATTTAGTATTCGCAACGGCTGGCCATGGCGGGACATTGAACCGGGCCACAGAACGCGCTGACAGCGGTCCGAACATGACGGCTAGCTCTGGTCTTCGTCCGATGCGTTGGCCGAGCGTATGAGCGTTTCAAGATCCCAAGACCGCCCTCTGGTCCTGACGTCGTCGAACACCATTGCCAACGCCACCAACCTTTGCCATTTCTGCTCGGCCATTACCGTATCGCCATCTCCGAGCAGGTCCCACAAATTCACGGCGCGCCTGTCGGAATGCGGGTCGGCGATCTCCCACCAGCCGGGATGCCGAAGTGGAAAGCGCGTCTTGTAGCTTTGAAACGTTGCGCGATCCGCCTCATGGCCGGCGCAACTTTCCTCGACGATGTGCCCAAGCGCATTGTCGAGCGTGCCAAACGCCGATCCCGAAGCGCGATAGTTGAGGCTCTGAATCACCCATTGCTCGACCGCATGCGCCCTCAATCCCCGCTCCCTCGAGCCATAGAGCGCCCCCATGCGCTTCAACAGGGCTTTGGCCAGGCGTATCTCGGATCGGAGCTGCTCGGCTGCGAGCGGGCCTAGTGTGTCAAGCTGGCGCCGCGTCGCGACCTCGTAGCCGATGATCTGCGGTAGCAGGCCGAATGAGACGTCGAGGAAGCCGATGACGGGTGTTGCGGAACCCGGCGCAACCAGATCGTAGCGGGCCACGAGGCTCTGGGGACCGCGAACACCGAAGCTCGCCAATTGAACTTGCGGGCGAAAGTCATCGCATCCGATGCTGCGGCCGATCGCGTTCACGAAACGGTGGAAGGCCTCCGTCCGCACGACGCTTTCTATTATGGTGTCACACAGCAGAAGCGCGTCCTCATGAGCGATGCGCGTCTGCTCGCACGCAGTCTCGACAACGATATCGAAATCGGCAGGAAACGCCGGATAGGTTCCCCGCGATGTCGAGCCGACATTCATGACGTGGAGCACCGAATACTTGGCGTCGAATCCTGTTTTCTCAATCACTTTGCACGTGATGGATTCGATTTGCGTTTGAAGCGCTGTAATGAGAGCGCGGTCGCTTTCGGCAACGGTCTGTCGGCGCAGCTCCGCGGTATAGGACACATCGAACGGAGATGGGCGGCTAGACGGCCGTCTCGAACCGGACAGTGTCACTACGGCTCTGCGCTCCCAGGTCGTCTCCAGAAAATCCGGGACATCCCGAAACGTCCCGACCTCGCCCAGATGGCGCTCCGGCGCTTCGCTTCGACGGCTGTCTTGGGCATCGGCGGCGACCCATGCCGTCCATAGGCCGGCCTTGGCCGCACCCAGGATGTCCCAGGTCCAATTGTCGCCGACCATGACGGCATCGTCGGCAGACACGCCGAGACGCTTGCACGCGAGGTGAAATGCGCTGCCGTCACGTTTGTACACGGCATGGTCCTTGGTCGCGAGAAACTTCTCCGGCGCGACGGAGAGCCCAAGCCGGCGAGCGATCGCCGCCTGTGTGTCCGCATAGCCTTCGGTCAGTACCAAAGTGGAGCCAGCGCGGTCGAGCGCATGATAGGCTTCGATCGCGCCGTCGAACGGACGAACCGCCTCCAAGAGAGCGATGTCGATGAATTGGGCGAACGGAGCTGGGTCGGTGCCGCGTGACTCAGGCCAGCTGTCGAGCACCGAGCGCATCCGCGCCATGCGGAGCGCCTGCCCCGACGCAAAATTCGTATCGCCTTCGCCCGCGATAAGAAGCTCGTAGCGTTCGCGCACGGCCTCGTGCGGAATTCCGAAGGTCTCCTCGACGAGGCGGGCAATCGCGACGCGCACGCTTCGCGCGGCGGCCCTGTAGTCGTGAAGCGTGTTGTCGAGGTCGACAAGAACGGCAGACGGCAAGAGTTTCTGCATATGGGTCGATACTCGTCAGGCAGCCGCTTCATTGCAGCAGCCGAGCCTCAGGTCCCTTGGACCGGAGGAGCTCACTCTTGATTCCAAAGCAGGTGATAGACGAGACGACGGACACCATCGGCGCGAACCTTGGTGACGACCCGGACAGTCCGTGGCGCTCCATCGCGCGCGGCGCGCGACACGAGGATCTCGCCGTAGTGCGCGTCCCTTTCGATCGCTATGATAAGTGGGAGGTCCTCGACTGCTTCGATCAGGTCCGGATTGATGACGATGGCGGCGAGGACTTCATCCCACATGGGAACCGGTTTGCGCCTGCGCCCGAGCTTCTCCAAGTAGGCGGCCAGATGCTCGGCCGCGAATCCGCTGCTTGGCGGCTGCGCTTGCTCGGAACCGCCATAGTCAACGGTCGTCGTGACATCGAGCGGCACGAGCGTAACTGGGATCGGCGTGGCGAGAACCGATGCCATGGCCTCGGCATCGAACCAAACGTTGAACTCGGCGCGGGGCGCGACATTTCCGGGAACTCGGATCGCGCCCCCCATCGCGTCGACGCGGCGGATGAAGCTTGGGAGCTCCCGGTCCCGCCGCAGGGCCTCGGCGAGCACAGTGGCAGGCCCCATGAGAATGATCGTCAGCCCGCTTTTCGCGCCACGGGCTTGCGCGATGAGAAAATCGGCAGCATCCGGCTGAGGCCCGCCTGCGCCGCTGCTGTCGGCGCAGGTGCTGCTGTCGCCAAGCGCGCCGGCGTAGGCGTTGGCTGGGCGGGTCGGTTTTTGCACCTCGTCGTAGAACCGCCGTCTGTCCTGGTGCCACGCGAGCGAAAAGCCGCGAACGACCGGAACGGAGGCGCCCGCCGAATCGAGCAGACGGCGGGCCTCGATTGCGCCGCGATGCGCACACACGTTTCCGCTTGTCGTAATGACACCACGGACGTCAAGCGTGCCGGATCGCAAGAGCATGAGGATAGCAATGTTGTCATCGGCGAAATCGCTGAGATCCGAGATGATGACGGCCGGTGACGGTGTGTCGTTGGAGGATGCCATGGTGTCTGCCGAATTGGCGGCTGCGCTCGACAGAATCGTAGCACAGAACAGCATTGTCCAAAGCACACCGCCGCCGCTGCATTTCACAGGCATAGCAAGCCAGATTTGACTTCTGTCTCTTCGCAGAGGGTTGCCGCGATTGGACATTCGATCGGCCTACTGCAGACACCGGATTAAGTATTCCACGGAGGTGGATTCGATGACCTGGGCTGGCGGATCGAAACTTCGACCGCTATCTCTGTAGATCTGCACCTGCCGCGTCGGGCCATGGAGGCGCCGGACAGCCCACGTTACGGCCGGAAAAACCGATCGCAACAAATCTTCGAATTGTGTGACGCTGATCTGCATGCGCCCGTCCGTCGGCGGTCTGCCATCGAAGCGCATGTCGAAAAGCATCTCAATGTAGAGTGCGGCCGCGGGTTGGCTTGCAAGAGCGGCGAGATGCTCGACACGCTTTTGCAGATCGTCGGCGTGGCGCGCATGCTGCAGGACCCCGGTGCAGACCACGAGATCGGCGAGGCCGGCCATGTCAGGCGACACATCGAGATAGTCGCCATGATTGACCGTCACCTTGCCGCTCATGGGCTCAAGGCCTTGAGCATCCGATAGCAGGCGTTCGCACACGTGCTGCTTTGCCTCAACGGCCAACACGTCATGCCCAGCAAGCGACGCCGCCATGGTATGGCGGCCGTAGCCTGCACCCAGGTCGAACACCATGCTCGCACTCGGAAGCTCCTCGATGACGGCCTTCAGCGACGGCAGCGCCCGTTTGGCCAGCCATTTGCATCGGACCGGCTCTTCCACCACGAACCTCTCGTCGTCGGCATTGAGCGTCCGCATCGCTCGTGCCCTGGACCGCCAGATTGCGGCTTGAGGACGTCCGCTCAACGCCTTGGCGGCAATGGAGTGCGAGATATCCTGCCAGTCGAGCATCAAGACCTCCGCCTCGACCTTGCGCATGGATCTCAATCCCTCGATCAGGGCCGGATCCGAGAGCCGCAGCGAGGTGGTGGCAATCGCTACAAATCTGGCTCCCGTTTCCTGAACGAGGGAGGCGACGTCCTCTAGCGCATGATGCGTGACCGCACGTGGCGGATCGATTGTCGCGAGCAGGGCCATGCGACCGCCAGCAGCATCCTCGCCGCGGCCGAATACGAGATCCTCAAGCCGGCCGCGCTGCTCGCGATTGAGAAAACCCAGTGTGTAAACCACGACGTTCCTGCGCGCGATGTCGACTTCGGGCACGCTCACGTATGCAGAGAACAGGGTCGTCATGAGCCTCACTAGCTCCGACGATTCGGCAGGCCCGCTGCCGATCTCGAGCCAACGCCTGAGAACCTCAAAATCGCGCATGGAGCGTCTAAGGATCGCATAGAACACGCGTGCGACGACGAGGTATGCCGCAAGCGCGATGGCAATGGCGCCGAGTGCCAAGGGAACGCCGAACGCCGGATCGATGACGTGGCGGAGTGGCCAAACGCTGACACTGGTGCCGAGGGCCTGCGGAACGAACGAGCGCACGAACGAGGTCCAGCGTCCGCCGGCTTCGAAGAGCTTTCTCCGGATGATCCGGCGGTCTCGGCACAGGGCATGAATGCGCCGCGCGATGGGGTCTGACGCGCGAAACGTCAGGAAACGGAAGGCGAAAAGAGCCACCACCAGCGGCCCATAGAGGAGGATCACCATCATCGGATTGCTGAGCCACGCAATCTCGTGCTGCGCTCCTGGGATCGAAATAGAAGGCTTCACCAATTGAGCAAGCAGGATGAACGCCGAATACATCACCCCGAACATGAAGATGGACGTGATGTCAGTCTGAACGCCGCGCGTGCGCGCGACAAGGATGGACGTCTGGCCGAACGTCGGAGCGATTTGCGTTAAAGCCACGAGCGCCATGGCCACGGGCACGACAATGATCTTGTCGGTGAAGTCGCGCGTGAGATCTACCGTGACGAGCGTCATCGCCTCCGGCACCTGCGTGCCGAAATACGCCTGCAGCATGGCGTGGGTCGAGACGTAGAGCGGGCCGTAAATGAACGGCCGCTCAAGCTCCGGATAGAGCACGAGCTTGACGCACGTCGACATGAGGCCGCAGGCAAGCCCGCCTGCAATCGTGAGAACGCAAGTCCAGAGCAGAAGTCGACGCAGCGACCCGTCGCTCTTCTCGAACACGCGATTGGGCAGGTCCGCGAAGCGCGCCAGGTAACCCCACACCAATCCACCCGCGATATTGACCACACCGAATGGAAAATAGTTCTCGAAGAAGTTTCCGTTGATGATGGTCGTGCCGGACGCGACGGCTGCCGCCCACCATGGCCCCAGCAGAAAGGCGGTGAATGCGGTTCCGATCATGTCGACGAAGGGCCCGCCGTAGTGCTGTGCAATCTGACGGCCGGCAACATTCAAAAGGATCCCGGCCAATCCTATGGGCAGGATCTCTGTCAAGGGGTCGAACTCGTGGATGATCTGGTTGCGGCGCACGGTCTATGCCCTCACGACAAAATACAGGCCCACCGCCGTAGCTGCGAGGCCGAGGATGGCCATGCCGTCGCTATGCGCTTGCCGGTTGGCAGTCGGCAGACCCGCACCATCCGGATGAGTCTTGCCGGCACGCAACTCGCTGATCTTGTCGATGGAGAAATAGAGAATCGGACTTATGGCCGCCGCGATCGGCTCGACCGTCGAGAGATCGACATGACGCAGAACGAATAGATAGAGGAAGGCGGCAAGCGTTTGCAGAGCGCGCGCCTGCACGAAGAGCTGAAGGTCTTGGATGGCAGAGAAGCTTCGTCCAAGGGACTTGCTTTGGGCGCTAAAGGCTACGGCAGATGCACACTGGAACAATTTGAGAAAGAAATAGGTGGTCACCATCGGTACGCCAGCGTTTATCATGTACTTGTAGAACACGCTGATCGCCGCAAGGGAGCATGCGAAAATCAACACGAGAACGATCGCGCGATTGCCGACGAGATAGTCCCGGAAGCTTGTGAAGGACCGGTTGAGGCTGACGATCAGCGCGCCGGCCACCATCAGCAGCGCGCCGAGAAACTTGTCGACGGAAAACTCTTCGCCGAGGAGCGTGAAGGCCAGCACGAGCACGATGACGCTCGAGATCCGCGTAAACGGCGTCAGACTCGATAGCTTCTGACCCGGCATCGACAGAGCTCGATACCATGGGGCCCGCGCCAGCGCCGTGAATGCCCCGACAACGGCACACACGAGGGTCTGAGCCGGCGTGATCTGGCCGACCAGGCCGACCAGCGGCATAACGAGGATGAACTGAACGATTGTCGTCCAAAGCGAAAGCGCGCTCGCATCGGAGCGGCTGGCAGCGCGGCGGTCGGTGAAATCGGCCCAAACATTTAGGCCGACCACGGCAACCAATAGTGACTCAAACATTCACGCACACTGTCGCGGCGCGCCATTGCGCCGGCCCGAATATCGAAGCAAGAGATATACCCCATTGACCAATCTGCCAGTTGTCACACGACTGATCAATGCCTAGATGGGGGCGCTGCCTTGGGATCCTTCAATACGTCGTAGCGACGTCCGGTACGCCAGACAAACCTGTGAACCGCCCTTGCGAGGCTACTCATCGACGCGGTTTTGTTCTGCTGGCCGGGGAGAGCGGAGCTTAAAATTTTTGGCCACGAGAGTGCTTCCGGAAAAGCATGTCCTCGGACTTGATCCGGGGATGGGAACCGGTCATGGCGAAGCCATGCGAGCAACCAAGTTTGATAAGAAGCACGATAAGACAAGGACCTAGAGGCTTTCCGCGAGTCCATGAAAAGCGGAAAGCCTCTAGGCAATCACCACCGACAATTTGTAACGCAATTTCCGGTAAAGCCGATTTAGTCTGTCCGAAGTCAGCTTTTGGCCGACTTCTGCAACAAAATCGACCCAAGGCGGGGATCGGCATCTGAAAACCGACGGCCTTGTCACAGGCCGGGAATGTGCGGCAGGTGTCGCTGACCGTCTTTGAGCGCATATCGCCAGAAGGCAGCCGCCGCGGGTCCCAGCTCCTTGTCCAGGCGATGAACGAGGTTCCACTCTCGCACGACGGGTAGATCCTTGACGTTGACAAGCGCAAGCCGCCCGGTCTCAATTTCAAGCTCGATGGTGTGAGCGGAAATCAGGGCAAGGCCCAGGCCCGCCATGACCGCCTGCTTGATCGTCTCGTTGGAGCCGAACTCGATGATCGAGAACGGCTCGGCGCGTTTGACGCTCTTGAAAAATGTCTCGAACACGACCCGGCTGCCCGAGCCGATCTCGCGAACCAGCAGCTTCTCCTTGGCGAGGGCCGCCCGGTCCACGGCCCGCTGGCGGCTCGCTAGCCGGTGGTCTGGGCGTGCAATCATGACGTACGGATGCGGTCCAAAGACCAGCTTGCTGACAACGATGTCATTCGGCGGGCGCCCCATGATCGCGATGTCAATGTCGTAGCTTCTAAGCGCCTCGATCGTCTCCAGACGATTGCCGACCACCAGCTTCATCTCGATGCTTGGATTGGCCTCGACAAAGGCATGGATGAGCCGCGGAGCGAAATATTTGGCCGTACTGACCACACCGATCGTCACGATCCCGGCCTTGAGACCCTTCATCTCCTGAATGCGCTCGTGCGCGTCGTCGAGCAGTGCTTCCGTGCGGATCGCGGCCTCGAGGACAACCTGTCCCGCGTCCGTCAGCCGCAATCCTGCTTTGGTGCGGTGGAAGAGCCGAATGCCGAGCGCATCCTCCATCAGCTTGAGCTGCTCCGTGACCGCGGGCGGGGTCAAACCTAGTGCACTGGCGGCCGAAACTATTTTGCCTGTCTTCGCAATTGCAATAACAGCTCTCAGTTGCCGCAATGAAACGTCGCGCATGGCACAAGGCATTCACTTTTTCCGAATGACACAGTCATTTTATTCGATTTTATTTATTTCTCGTCAAGCCCCATCCTCTTCCTGACGACGCGCCTCGATCCGCGATCAACGGCTCGGCGACAAGGGAGATGTCCAGATGTTCAGGGCGATCGATCTCGACGGCTACGTTTCTCGGCTGGTTGCCGACGGCGTGGTAAAAAGCGAGTTCCCTCCCGTCCTGAGCGGGCTTGCGAACGCCGCGCGCGCGCTGGTCAAGGTCATCGCAAGCAGCGACAAGGGCAGCGATCTCGGCGGCTACATCGATGCCAGCAACGGCTCCGGCGACGCGCAAACAAACCTCGACGTGATTGCCAACAAGATCGTCATGGCGAGCCTCTCCGAGACACCGCTGGCTTGGCTCGCCTCGGAGGAGTGCGAGACGCCGGTCGCACTCACGCCGGGTGCGCCGTTTTCGATTGCAATCGATCCCCTCGACGGCTCGTCGAACATCGAGACCAACGCCCCTGTCGGAACCATTTTCTCGATCATGCCGACCTCTCCCTGCGGCACAAGCGAGGCGACCTTCCTCCAGCCGGGCTCGCATCAGGTTGCAGCGGGATTCTTCGTCTATGGACCTAGGTGCGTCCTCATTCTGACGTTCGGCCACGGAACCCTGACGTTTGCATTGGACCCGGATTCGGATTCGTTCCTTCTCTCCTCGGACTCCAGCACGATCTCCGAGATGGCACGCGAGTTCGCGATCAATTCATCGAACGCTCGGCACTGGAGCCCGCCGGTGCGCAGCTATGTGGATGACTGCATTTCTGGGGCTGAAGGCCCCCGAGGGCGGGACTTCAACATGCGCTGGATCGCGTCGCTCGTTGCCGAAGCCCAGCGCATCCTTGTTCGCAGCGGTGTCTATCTCTACCCGCGCGACAAACGCGAGGGCTACGAGAACGGGCGTCTGCGGCTCGTCTACGAGGCCAATCCCATTGCGTTCGTGATCGAGGAAGCGGGGGGAGCGGCGACGAACGGTACGACCCGCATCCTCGATCTGAAGCCGGTGCACCTGCATGAGAAAACCCCTTTGGTTTTCGGCTCGCGCCGCGAGGTCGAATTGATCGCTCGCTATGTGCGGGGCCTCGAAGGAGGACTTCAACCTTATCAGCTGTTTTCCGACCGTGGGTTACTCCGGATCTGAGCTTCAAGGACGGGTACAGAGATGTCTCGCATCCATCCCATTGTTTCGGTTACCGGCTCTTCGGGGGCGGGTACGACATCTGTCAAACGGACCTTTGAGCAGGTGTTTCGTCGCGAGAAGATCAATGCCGCATTCATCGAGGGCGATGCCTTTCACCGCTACGATCGCGCTGGCATGAAAGCTGCCATCGAGGACGCAGCCAAGGCGGCGGCACCCCATTTCAGCCACTTCGGGCCCGAGGCCAATCTCCTCCACGAACTCGAGAGTACGTTCCGCACCTACGGCGAGACGGGCAGCGGCAAGACACGCACGTACGTTCACGACGACTGCGAGGCGGAGCGGCACGGAGTGCCGGCGGGTCAATTCACGGATTGGCGCGATCTGCCTGCGGGATCCGATCTCCTGCTTTACGAAGGTCTGCACGGCGCCGTCGTCAACCGCGATGTCGATATCGCGTGCCACGTCGACCTCAAGATCGGCGTAGTACCGGTCGCCAATCTCGAGTGGATCCAGAAGATCCATCGCGATCGTTCGACGCGCGGCTATTCGACGGAAGCCATCACGGACACGATTATCCGCCGCATGCCGGACTACGTGCGCCACATCTGCCCGCAGTTTTCGGAGACGGATATCAACTTCCAGCGCGTGCCGATCGTCGATACGTCGAACCCGTTCATAGCGCGGTGGATTCCGACCGCCGACGAATCGATGGTCGTCATCCGTTTCAAGACTCCGCGCGGCATAGACTTCCCCTACCTCCTGTCGATGCTCCAATCGAGCTTCATGAGCCGCGCCAACTCGATCGTCATTCCGGGCGGCAAGCTCGATCTCGCCATGCAGCTCATTCTCACACCGATCATTCTCGATCTCGTCAGGCGCAAGCATCGCGTCGTCTGGGACGGCAAGACGGCGTGGCCCGGCGAGCGCGAGCATGAGGAGGAGCCGGCATGAACACCATGGCAATGACGGCAACCGTCGACATCGCGAAGATGGCCAACGCCATCCGATTTCTCGCCATGGACGCGGTGGAAACTGCGAAGTCCGGCCATCCCGGCATGCCGATGGGGATGGCCGATGCCGCCGCGGTGCTGTTCGCGCGCCACTTGAATATCGATCCCCTGGATCCGCAATGGCCGGATCGCGATCGCTTCGTCCTCTCCGCCGGTCATGGGTCGATGCTGCAGTACGCACTCCACTACCTGCTGGGCTACGCCGACATGCCCCTTGAGGCGTTGCAGCGCTTTCGTCAGCTCGGATCGCCAACGGCCGGACACCCGGAGCACGGCCACTGCGCCGGCATCGAGACGACGACCGGTCCGTTGGGACAGGGACTCGCGACCGCAGTGGGCATGGCGCTCGCCGAGCGTATGCTGAACGCCAGGTTCGGAGACGGCTTGATCGATCATCGTACCTATGTGATTGCTGGTGACGGCTGCCTCATGGAGGGCCTCTCGCAAGAGGCCATCGACCTTGCTGGTCACCTGGGGCTCAGCCGCCTGGTCGTGCTTTGGGACCACAACGGGATCTCCATCGACGGTTCGACAGGATTGTCGACCTCCACATGCCAGCTCGATCGCTTTTCCGCCTCCGGGTGGGCGGTGACGCACGTCGACGGGCATGCGCCCGACGAGGTCGACGCCGCTCTCGAGGCAGCGAAGCACTCGTCGAAGCCCTCCCTCATCGCCTGCCGCACCATCATAGGGTTCGGTGCGCCGACGAAGGAGGGAACGGAAAGCGTGCACGGGGCGCCGCTCGGAGCCGCCGAGATCGAGTTGGCACGCAAGAAACTGGATTGGCCCCATCCACCGTTCGCCATTCCGGCCGACATCCTTGCGGCATGGCGGGCCACGACGGAACGTGCTGCAAAAGCGCGACGTCTCTGGTCTCAACGTCTCGCAGCGTCGGACAGGAAGCGGGCATTTGAGCGGGCGTGCAGTGGAGAGCTGCCGGAGCATTTCGACGCGCGCATGCGCGATCTCAAGGAGCATCTGATCGCCACGGCGCCCAAGATCGCAACCCGCAAGGCAAGCGAGACGGCGCTGCAAACCATCAATGCAGTGATTGACAATACAGTGGGTGGCTCAGCGGATCTCACTCACTCCAACCTCACGCTGACCAAGCCGCTGACGCCGGTCGCACCCGGACGATTCGACGGCCGCTATCTGCACTACGGCATCCGCGAGCATGCCATGGCCGCCGCCATGAACGGCATCGCGCTCCACGGTGGCTTCATCCCCTACGGAGGAACGTTTCTCGTTTTCTCCGACTATGCGCGAGGAGCCATCCGCCTCTCGGCGTTGATGCGCCAGCGCGTGATCTACGTCCTCACGCACGATTCGATCGGGCTCGGCGAGGATGGGCCGACTCATCAGCCGGTCGAGCATCTGGCAGCGCTTCGTGCCATCCCGAACCTCAACGTGTTTCGCCCCGCCGACGCTGTCGAGACCGCTGAGTGCTGGGAGCTGGCGCTTGCCTCGACATTGTCGCCATCCGTGTTGTGCCTTTCGCGGCAGAACCTGCCGACCATGCGCACGGAAGTTCGCGAGAACCGCAGTGCGCGCGGCGCCTACGTCCTCGAGGAGGCGGACGGGTCGCGGAATGTCACGCTGCTGGCCACGGGATCGGAGGTCGAGATTGCGCTTGCGGCGGCGGGTGCACTCTCCGCGGCGGGGATCCGCGCGGCCGTGGTTTCCATGCCGTGCTGGGAGCTGTTCGAGGCAGAGAGTGCGGACTATCGCGCGCGTGTTCTCGGCACGGCGCCCCGCATCGGCATCGAGGCCGCAGCGCGCTTCGGCTGGGACCGATGGATCGGCGACGCCGGCGCCTTCGTTGGCATGCAGGGTTTCGGCGCTTCCGGTCCTGCGCCCGCGCTCTACCACCACTTCCAGATCACGTCTGAGGCGGTCGTGGCCGCTGCCATGCGCCTCATCGAGCCGCGTTCCAAGTCGTCGACGGAAACCTCGTCCCCCCGCAGCCTTTCAAGGATCGTCTGATGGCCCGCATCACCCTTCGTCAACTTCTCGATCACGCGGCCGAGCGCGGCTACGGCGTGCCGGCTTTCAACATCAACAACATGGAGCAAGGGCTCGCCATCCTCGAAGCGGCGCGTGCGACTGACAGTCCTGTCATCCTGCAGGTGAGCCGTGGTGCGCGGACCTACGCGAACGACACCATGCTGGCCAAGATCATGGAGGCGCTGGAGCTCATCTATCCGGAGATTCCGATTTGCATCCATCAGGATCACGGCAACAGCGTCAGTACCTGCCTGTCGGCCATTCAGCACGGGTTCACATCCGTAATGATGGACGGCTCGCTCGCCGAGGATGGGAAAACGCCGACTAGCTATGCCGACAACGTCGCCATAACACGCGAGGTCGCGCGGCTCGCCCACATGGTCGGTGCTTCCGTTGAGGGCGAGCTTGGCTGTCTCGGCTCGCTGGAGACGGGCTCGGGCGATGCCGAGGACGGGCACGGATTCGAGGGCAAGCTCGACAGATCGATGCTGCTCACCGACCCGGACGAAGCCGAGCGCTTCGTTGGCGAGACGAATGTCGATGCACTCGCGGTCGCGATCGGGACCAGTCACGGCGCCTACAAGTTCGCGCGCAAGCCGACGAGCGCCGTGCTGGCGATGGACGTGATCGAGAAAGTGCACGCGCGCCTGCCCCACACGCACATCGTCATGCACGGATCGTCGTCCGTCCCGGAGGAATGGCAGGAGGTCTTTAACGCCCATGGCGGGGAGATGAGGGAGACCTACGGGGTCCCGGTCGACGAGATCGTGCGCGGCATCCGCCACGGCGTGCGCAAGATCAACATCGATACGGACCTTCGCCTGGCTGCGGCCGCGGAGTTCCGCCGGGTCGCGGCAACGCAAAAATCGGAGTTCGATCCCAGAAAGTTTCTGAAACCGGCCATGGCGGCAATGGCTGCGGTCTGCCGGCACCGCATGGAGGCGTTCGGCACCGCTGGCAATGCGTCGCGGATCAAGGTCATCGCCATTGCCGAAATGGCGCGGCGCTACGCAAGCGGCGACCTTGCTCCGTCTGAGGGTATCGCGCGTGCCGCCTGAGCATCCCCAACACAACGGCGCGTGGCGCAGGAGATAAGATCATGGACACCAAGATCACCGACACCAGGACGACCGAGCTCAAAGGCAAGGATCGCTACAAATCCGGTGTTCTTGAATACCGCAGGATGGGCTACTGGAACGCCGACTACGTTCCGAAAGACACCGATCTGCTCGGACTATTCCGCATTACTCCGCAGGACGGCGTCGACCCGGTCGAGGCTGCGGCGGCTGTTGCCGGCGAGAGCTCGACTGCGACCTGGACCGTGTGCTGGACCGACCGGCTTACGGCCGCTGACAAATACCGCGCGAAGGCCTACAAGGTCGAGCCGGTGCCGAACGCTCCGGGATCGTACTTCGCCTATATTGCCTACGATCTCGATCTCTTCGAGCCCGGCTCGATCGCCAACCTCGCGGCCTCCATCATCGGCAACGTGTTCGGCTTCAAGCCGCTCAAGGCGCTCCGGCTCGAGGATATGCGGCTGCCTGTTGCCTACGTGAAGACATTTCAGGGGCCGGCAACGGGGATCATCGTCGAGCGCGAGCGGCTCGACAAATTCGGCCGTCCTCTGCTCGGTGCCACGGTCAAACCCAAGCTCGGCCTCTCGGGGCGCAACTACGGCCGCGTCGTCTACGAAGCACTCAAAGGCGGCCTCGATTTCACCAAGGACGACGAGAACATCAACTCGCAGCCGTTCATGCATTGGCGCGAGCGATTTCTCTACTGCATGGAGGCGATCAACCGGGCGCAGGCGTCGACGGGCGAGATCAAAGGCTCATATCTCAACGTGACCGCCGCCACCATGGAGGACATGTACGAGCGTGCGGAGTTTGCCAAGTCTCTCGGCTCCGTCGTCGTGATGATCGATCTCGTCATTGGCTGGACGGCCATACAGTCGATGTCGAAATGGGCGCGTCGTAACGACATCATCCTGCACCTGCATCGCGCCGGCCACTCGACCTACACGCGGCAGAAATCGCATGGCGTCTCGTTCCGCGTCATCGCCAAATGGGCGCGCCTCGCCGGAGTAGACCACATTCACGCGGGCACCGTCGTCGGCAAGCTCGAGGGCGATCCGGCGACGACGCGGGGCTACTACGACATCTGCCGCGAGAACTTCAATCCGCGCACGCTTGAGACAGGCATCTTCTTCGATCAGCACTGGGGCAGCCTAGGGAGAGTGATGCCCGTCGCGTCGGGCGGCATACATGCTGGTCAGATGCATCAGCTCCTGAATCTCTTCGGCGACGACGTCGTGCTTCAGTTCGGAGGCGGGACGATCGGCCATCCGGCAGGCATCCAGGCGGGAGCGACCGCCAACCGTGTGGCGCTCGAGGCCATGGTTCTCGCCCGCAACGAGGGGCGCGACTACGTGAAGGAGGGGCCGCGGATTCTGGCGGAAGCGGCGAAATGGTGCACGCCGCTGAAGCAGGCGCTCGAGACTTGGAAGGACGTCACGTTCACCTATGCCTCGACGGACACGCCCGACTTCGTACCAACCGTGACGGCTGCGGAATAGCCCAGGGATTGCCGAGAAGGAGCGCCAGCACATGAGAGTGACTCAAGGCACATTTTCGTTCCTGCCGGATCTCAGCGACAAGCAGATCGCGGCACAGATCCAATACTGCCTCGACAACGGATGGGCGGTGAACGTCGAGTTCACCGATGACCCCCACCCTCGCAACACCTTCTGGGAAATGTGGGATCTTCCGATGTTCGATGTGCGCGATGCCGCGGGCGTGATGCTCGAGCTCAACAAGTGTCGGGGGGTGTACGGCGACACGCACTACATCCGCGTCACGGCCTTTGACAACAACCATGGCTGCGAGTCGGTGAGGCTTTCCTTCATCGCCGGCCGGCCCAGCTCCGAGCCGGGCTACGCCCTGACCCGGATCGAGGGCCCCGGACGTTCTCTCGTCTATCAGACGCGCAGCTACGCAACGGACAAGCCCGAGGGAGATCGATACAGGGGTCAGGGCTGACAAGAGGTTCTCGCGTGCAATCGGGCAAATCTAAGTGCCAGGATTGCTTCCTCCTCGCGACGTGAGAGGCGGGCTCGCCCGCCTCTCATAGCTTCGGGACGCCATTCGATACGCGCCAGGAAGGTGCTCATATGGCTCAAGCCGCCGCCACATCCTCCGCCGCCACGCGGCCAGAGGCGGACGTGCTCGTCGACCTCAGGGCGGAGTTTTCCGAGACGGGTCTAGCGGACGTGCTGCAGAATCTCGACCGCGACCTTGTGGGATTGGCGCCGGTCAAGCTGCGCATCCGCGAGATCGCCACGCTGCTCTTGGTCGACCGGGTCCGCAAGCGGCTTGGCCTCGAAAGCGAGGCGCCGACGCTGCACATGAGCTTCACTGGCAATGCCGGCACCGGCAAGACGACGGTCGCCCTCAGAATGGCCGAGATCCTCCATCGCCTCGGTTATGTCCGCAAAGGCCACATCGTCTCGGTGACACGCGACGATCTCGTGGGCCAGTACATCGGCCATACGGCACCGAAGACAAAAGAGATCCTGAAAAGGGCCATGGGCGGCGTCCTGTTCATAGACGAAGCCTACTATCTGCATCGTCCCGAGAACGAACGCGACTACGGCCAGGAGGCGATCGAGATCCTGCTCCAGGTGATGGAGAACCAGCGCGACGATCTGGTCGTCGTCCTTGCCGGATACACGGACCGGATGGAGATGTTCTTTCGATCGAACCCTGGTTTCCGCTCGCGCGTGTCGCACCACATTGATTTTCCCGACTACAGCAACGAGGAGTTGCTCGACATCGCCGAACGGATGATGGCGCGTCAGAACTACGTGCTCGACTCCGGCGCGCGCGCGGCATTTGCCGACTATATCGCGCTGCGCCGCAGCCAACCGCTTTTCGCCAATGCCCGTTCCGTGCGTAATGCGCTCGATCGGGCTCGGCTCCGCCATTCAGCCCGCATCTTTGAGGTGTCGACCGGCGCCCTGTCTGCGGCTGAGCTCTCGACGATCCGCGCGCCCGACATTCTGGCGAGCCGGGTCTTTCACATGCGCGATGCGCAGTCGGACGTCTCAAGAGGTTGATGGACACGGACGATGGTCCGCTATCAGAACGGATTTGCAAGGGGAAGAATGCTTTTAGCCGTGCCGCCAACGGTCGTGTTTGACCTCGATGGAACGCTTGTCGACACTGTTCCGGACATCGCTGCCGCGCTCGACTCGGCGCTGCAACGCTACCCTTCCTGCGTTACGAGCCCGCGAGACGCGGCAGCGATGATGGGTGACGGCCTTGGGACTTTCTTCTGGCGCGCGCTTGTCGCCAAGCGACTGCGCATTCCCGCAGAGGAGGCGACCGAGGCGCTGCAGCATTTCCTTGCGGCCTACGCGCGAGCGCCTGCTACGCTCTCGCGTCTTTATCCGGGCATCCGGCTGCTGCTCGAGGAGATCCGGGGATACGGAGCCCGCACAGCGGTGTGCACGAACAAGGTCGAGCCAATTGCGCTGCGCATTCTGGATCAGCTCGATATTCTTGGCCTTTTCGATGCTGTCGTGGGCTACCGCGACGATCGGCCGAAGAAACCCGATCCCATTCCGCTCCTCGACGCGATCGAACAGGCCGGCGGTAGCCGCGAAAGGGCGTTGATGATCGGCGATTCACAACCTGACAGCGGGGCGGCGGCCGCGGCTCGAGTCCCGGTGATCCTCGTCTCCTACGGCTATTGCCCCATCCCCGTTCATACATTGCCGGCCGACCGCCATGTCGACGATGCCTTGGCGCTTCGCGGCGAGGTGCTGCACTTCATTGGCGCCAACACGAATGGGCACCCTTCTGCAGCGTTCCGCAGGGCGCGCTCTTGAACGGGCGACATCCCGCACATACCCATTGCAGGACGGCACCTGTTCCCCGCACGCGCGGGGCTGAACCGGCCGTCCTCAAGCACGCTTTCGCCGCACGTAGTTGCTGTTGGCGTCGTATGGCGCAATCTCCCACCGCGAGGTCCACGACCCGACATCGTTCCACCCGACGTCTATCGGCAGCATAGCAGCGAGAGCCGTCTGTTCGATCACTGCATTGTCGACCGAGATTGAAGGCGAGTCGGCGAAGGACTTCTTGTCGAGTTTCAGGACGCCTAGATCGTCCTCGGCGAGGGCAACTCCGACTTTGGCAGCCTCGAGAACGCGCGGCGCAAGGCTTGCGAGCTCGTCTAGGAAGGTACGCGCGTCGAGCACGATAAATGCCGCTGTTGCAGTAGTAGCCGCCTTGTTCGAGATAGGACTGGGCCGTGGCAGTGTCCGGCTTCTCGACGAACGCATCGACCTTCCAGGCGCAACTGCCGAAGACTTCGATGGCAGAACCCTGGCGGACGCAACCGTAGCCTGTGTGCGGCTCGGTCGGTTTGATGCCGAACAGCACCAGCCGCCCTGTCGCGGCGACGCGCGCCGCGCCCATGACACACTCGACGAAGCGCGCCTCGTTTCTGATCAGGTGGTCGGACGGCGAGACGGCCAGGATGGCGCTCGCGTTTTCACGTGTGGCGACGAGCGCGGCAATGGCGATGGCCGCCGCCGTATTGCGTGCCACGGGCTCGAGGATGATGGCATGTGGCACAATCTGCAGCCGGTCTAGTTCCTCCACTATCAGGATCCGATGATCGTTGTTGCAGAGTAGGATCGGTGCCTGAAACCTGTCCTCGATCTTCAACCGGTTGAGCACCGCGCCAAGAATGCTTCGACCGTTGAAGAACGGGATGAACTGTTCCGGGTGCATAGACCGCGACAGCGGCCATAGCCTCGTCCCGAAACCGCCCGAAAGGATGACGGGGAATATCGCGGTCATGCGATTTCTCCTTGAGTCCGTCACCGGACTGCTGACTCTTGCAACCAAATGATGTCGTGAATTCACTACGGCGGTGCTCTGGCCCACGTATAGCCGTGCCTTGCCTCAGCGTACCCCATATCGAAAAGGCGGCGCATGTAACCCTTGTCAAAGGGCTCTGTTGATTCACCGCCAAAGCTGGCCGGAACGGCTGCGAGGTGGAAAGCAATGCCGTCCGATTTTGCCTGCGCGTAGAGACGCTCTACATCGCCTCGCGCCTGACTTTTTATGAGCGTCTCGAGTGAGCGGTTCGCTATCTTGAATATCGTCGGCTCAATGGATTGCCACGCTGGTCCAATCTTGCCGTTGCGAATGACATAGAGTTGCGCTTGCGCTCGAGCGTCCTTTTCGAGGGCGGCCGTCTTGGCCGGCGGAATAAAGAAGACTTGCCCCACAGTACCACCATCTGCGTGCATTTCCTGATACGCGCGACCGTCGACGGTCACCTCGATGAGTACCGGCGGCAAGACCCCGGGGATGGCTGCCGACGCAAGCAAAATGCGCCGAAACAGATTGAGGCGATCCGCATTTTTGCTTGCCGCGATCGCACCCAGATTCCAGATCACCTGACGTTCAGCCTCGACATTCGTCGTTGCAACGAGGAGACGTCGGCCGCGCACGTGTTCCCTTGCAACCTCGGCCAAGAGCTCGCTGTTGACGTAGTATGCCAACAGCTCCTCGAGGCCGCTGGCATCGACAAGCGACGGCCCGCCGAAGACCGCCGAGAATATCTGCGGATTGCCGAGATCTTCTGTTTTGAACTGAGTGTATATTTCTTCGAGCTCCTTGTCGTAGGCGGAGCCGAGGAATGCGAACGGTGCCGCGAGCGCCCCGGTGCTTACTCCCGTGACGACGTCAAAAACCGGCCGGTCGCCGCTCGCCGTCCATCCGACCAGCACACCAGCGCCGTAAGCACCATCGCCTCCACCCCCTGACAGCGCTAAATAGCTCCGTGCCGGCAGCCCCGCTTTCCGACCATCTGCTCGCGACAAAACGGCCTGCTCGGTGTCCGTGAGATTGATCACCGCGTCGATTTTGTGCGCGTTCGCGTCTCCCCACATGCGGATGTTTGAGTAACCTGCCACCTGGGCTCGACCGACGGCCGACTCTGGAACGGGCGTATACGCGAGCGTCGCAGCACAACCGCCAAGCGTCAATGCGGCGGTAATCGCCAAGGTTTGAGGCACAAGGCGTCGACAGTTGATGCACTCGGTACGCATGGCGGCTGACACGTTCCTCATCGGAGCCCATGCCCGTGTCGTTCAGGATTCAGCGGATGCGGGGCAAATCCGTTTTGGTGCCCGAGCATCCTTTGGCGGCGAGAACTGCTTCAAGCCGATCGATCTTGGCGCGCTCTTCCCGAAGCTCCGCCGTGGCGGCGTATCCGGCGCCCTCAGCCCCGAACCAGCGTTCATATGCCAACGCGACGGTGGACGGTGGCTCTCTTCGCTCCGCTTCTTCCTGCCTCCGCAGCGCCTCCGTTTTACGGAAGTGCTCGGTGTATGCGCTCGCAAGGCTTGCGCAGGTGCCTTTTTCCTCGCGGTTAGCCAGGATGTCGATGTTGCGATCCGGCTGGTCGATCTCCAAGCCGCGATCCACACGCGCCAGATCGAGCTGCTGCGGTCCGCAGCCGGTTGCGAGCAGCGGCATCAACCCTGCCATCGCGAGCGTGGACACCCCGGTACGCCGAGAGGGAATGTTGCGGATTTTGCGATTGGATTTGCGCGACTTTGTTTTCCGTCCAGCCCGGCGGCACGCCGATCGAGGCAAAACCTTGCGTTTAATCAGATCGGCTTCAGCCAGCAATGCCGCGCTGACGGCTGAAGGCCTTGAACTCGATCCCGCTCCCAGAAAATCGTAACCAATCCGATAGAAGAAGCGGCCTGCCGGCTCGCCATCCTTGGTAACGACACGCTCCATTGGATCACTGAGAGTGGCGAAGTGATTGGTGAGCGCCGGATCGACGATGTGTGAGCGCTTGAAGGCGAACATCACGGCGGGCCGCCCGCGCAGTTCGGCACGGAACCAGTATTGGTACATGAGGCTATTCTTGCCCAGGATGCCGCGCCCGACGGAGTTCGCCGACCCATCGCCATCGCCGTTGTTGTAGAATGCGAGTTGGCTCGCGACGTTGTAAGTGTCCAGACCGATCATCAGCGGCTCGGCGCCGGTGGCCTGCATCACCTCGAGCTCCAGATCAGCCGCTTGGCGCCCGAATTCGCTCCAGGCTACCGGCGCGTCAGGTAGGCGCAGCACATAGCCCACGCCTGGAAGACCCAGCGCGAGGTAGTTCAGCACAAGCCCGTATGCCACGAGGCTGGCAGCGACCGTCGGCACCCACATCCGGCGCATCGTGAGCTCGAAAGCTGAGGCGCGTTCCGCGACCGAAAGGATTGCCGCTGAGATCGCGGGAAGAACGGCGAGCCAGAGCGGCCCCGTCCAGTTGAGCTTCACGCCACGCAACAGGCTGAAGGCTGCGAAGATCGCAAGCGGCGCAAGCACGAAGATGATGATGAAGCGCCAGATGCGGCGCGCCTCCACATTCGTCGCAGCGCTCCCGCGCTCGCTGCGTTCCCATAGCGCGGACCCTGCGGCGATCAGGCCGACCGGCGTGAGCAGGATCGCTGCATCGGCTATAAGTACCGGCAGCGAGAAGCTGAGCGCCCCTGCCATGCGCCGCACACCTTGGAAGGCAAAAGACGCCAAACCGTTCTCCAGATTCCAGTAGATGACCGGCGAGAAGACGAGGAGCGCCAAAACGGCCGCCAAATAAGGCTCTGGCCGTATCAGCCATGCCCGTGCCGGTTTGTCGACGAGCAGGAACAAAAGTGTGGCATCGGCCGGTCCGTCCAGCGAATGCCCGACAGCATCGGTTATCGGCGGCGATTCCATGGGTTGCCCTTTGGTCTTGGCAAGACACGTCCCTTCTCGCGCTCATGGGCAGCCTCGCCCAATGAGCGCCATTCGATCTCTTTCCTTGCTCTTTGCAGCAGGCACGCCGTGAGCGGGCTCTATTGCGGCGCCTGCGTTGCGCCGCTGTCGGTCCACTCAGGTGGCAACCCGAGCTGCTCCCCGACCACGCCGACCAAGCCCGGAGCGCGGCCATAGCTTTCACAAGCCGCGTACTTCGGAGCGAGGCCCATCGTCGAATTGATCTTTTGCCAGGACGGCAGGGTCGGCAGGCTGATGCCTCCGTTGTCGAACGGGCTTTCGCCTTTTATGAGCAGGTGGGAAAAGTCTTCTGCGAATTTGTCCGCCAAATCATAGGCGTCGCTCGCCTTTGAGGCCTTTGGCGAGCTGAAAAGCATCGTCGCTCCCCTGGCCCAAAGCATGGATGCCTGTTGCTGGCCCCATGGATCGATTGCCTCGGCTTCGATCGAGAGATTGCCCATGCCAATAGGTACGCGCGGTGTTGGGATCGGGACCGAGGTCCCCAGGTCCACGAAATTCATGCCGAGCGAAGCAGCGGCAGACACGCCTGCCGCAATCTCATCAGTTTCTGTCGCCTGGGTGACGGAAGCCCGCACCGTCAGATCCGCCGGCTCACCTGGTGTTACGACCTGGAAACGATCGCTGAAGTTGACACACAATGCGCGATCGACGGCGTTTGCCACAAGCGCGCGCTGTTCGCTCGAGAGCGTCGGCGCAACGGTGGGCGGAAATGCCGTCGGCAGGATGTTGATCGTCTTGGCGGCGAGCACCTGCTCCTTCTTAACTTGAAGGCGCGACTTTGTGAGCAGGCCGTCAGAGGGAGCCAATGAGTCGTACGATGACAGTCCGACACCTTGCACGAGCGGCGCGGTAGCGCAGGCGGGCAGAAAACCGACCATTGCAAGGACGATGAGGTTTCCGAGCCTAGAAGGCGTCCGCATTGCGCACCTCCCGCTCGCCTTCCTCTTTCGTGAGAGGCTTGTCGCGCTTCGAGACTTGCGCGAGACCCGAGGGCGAATCTCCAAGTGCAGGACCTGTTTCGGCGCCGTGCGCGGCTGGCGCACCCATCATCGCCGCCATGATGAAGGCAGCCGTCAAACCGAGCGCCTGCCAGTAGAAGGTCGTGTGGTTAACCTGAAGAGCAATCGCGCGAGGCGGGCTGCCTCTGCGCTGATCATCTTGCCCGCGGCAGGCAATCCTCTCGTCAACTGCAAGCCGATTGAACCCGGCTGGAATGCTCATCAGGACCCCCGATCGTTAGCGCAGGGCCACCGATAAAGCGTTCTCGTGGCTGAAAAACCGGCCACGGATGTCCGAATGTTTCTGTCCGGCGGATTTTTGTGTCGAAACATTTCTTGGCGGGCCGCAGACAGCCTTTGACACAAAAATGCTGCCCCTCCCCGCTACGGCAACACTACATCAGCCGCGACAAACCATAAGGTCGTTCACAGCTGGCCATGAGCACGCACGCGCAAATTCTCGTTGTCGATGACGATACCGAAATCCGTAAACTCATCGCCCGCTACATGCAGGAGCAGGGCTTTCGCGTTTTGCTCGCATCGAAGTGCGCGGAGGCGCACGAGAGGATCGTGACCAATCAAATTGATCTCATCGTTCTCGATGTGATGCTGCCGGACGGGTCGGGCCTGGACCTCTGCCGTGATTTGCGAGCGGCGCGATCGAACATTCCAATCATCCTGCTTACTGCCTTGAAGGAAGATGTCGATCGAATCATTGGCCTCGAAATCGGTGCTGACGACTACCTCGGCAAGCCGTTCAATCCACGCGAGCTTGTAGCGAGGATTCGGGCGGTCCTTCGCCGAGGTTCGAATTCCGTGCCCGAGCCTCCCCCGACGGGGCTTTACCAGTTCGAGGGCTTTGTGGCCGATCCGTCCACCCGCTCGGTGACGGATCCGAAGGGTGGAGATGTTCAGCTTACCGGCGCCGAATTTGACCTCCTCATCACGTTTCTTGACAGACCGGGCCGCGTCCTCTCCCGCGATCAACTTCTCGATCTAACGCGCGGAAGTGACGGCGACGTTCTGGATCGCTCGATCGACGTGCTGATCAGCCGCCTGCGGCGCAAGCTGTCTGACGCCGGTGCAAGTCAGATCTTCAAGACAGTTCGCAACGGCGGCTACCAGTTTACCGCCAATGTCCGTGTACTGGATAAGCGGAGATGAAGACGCTTCGTGCCAAGATTGCCCTGCTTCTTGTGGGCTCGATCGTCTCTGTGGTCGTGTTGATCACGCTCACGTTGATGTACGTCTTTTCGACACCCAGGGATGATGAAATCGAATTGCTCGTAAGGCAGCTCGTCACAATGGAGCGCCTTGCGAAGCAGAACCCCGAAGCAGAGGTTCTGTCGCCACACCCCCATCCAGGTGAACTCGACAAGGAACATACCGAGCTTCTACGCGGTGGCGCTGCTCGGCTTGGGGCACCCCTCGACGTCACCGTGACTCACAAGACAGACGACATCCGGTTTCGCACCGCGTCCGTTCGTGTTGGACCTAGCAGCTGGATCTTAGTGGACATTGACCCATCCTCAGAGCCCGAACTGTTGTTGTGGTTTGCACTCATCACAATCGGTGTCGGATCAATTTCAGTATTTGCTGCCAATCGCATGAGCAGACCTCTGGCACTGCTTGAAAGCGCGGCAGAGTCGGTCAGCCCGGACGGGATACTCCCCGTGTTGGATGAACGAGGGCCGGCGGAGGTGCGCGCGACCGCTGCTGCGATCAACTCTCTGTCCGCTCGTTTGAAACGCGCCATCGAAAGCCGGATGCGCCTCGTCGCGGCTGCCGGTCACGACTTCCGCACGCCTCTCACGCGCATGAGATTGCGCGCGGAGTTCGTCACCGACGACGAGGATCGTGCGCTTTGGCTCAAGGACATCGACGAGTTGGAGCGGATTTCCGACAGCGCCATCCAGCTCGTCCGCGAGGAATCCACAAAGACGTCGTCGGAAATCATTCGGATAGATGACTTGGTCAGGAGCGTCGTAGGGGAGTTGCGGGAGCAGAACTTTGAGATCGAGATGATCGACACCGGCGAGGCATACGTCAAGGCCAACCGCCTGGCCTTGAGCCGCGCATTGCGGAACCTCCTTATCAACGCCGCGACCCATGGCGTGCGCGGCGTTGTAACCGTCAGTGGAGATGCAATGGCACGAATCACGATCTCCGATCAGGGCCCCGGTATAGCAGCAGATATTCTGGACCAGGTGTTCGAGCCGTTTTTCCGCGCCGACAGGGCGCGCGGCCAGAAAATTCCCGGTGCCGGGCTGGGCCTCACGATCTCTCGCGAAATCATCCGCAGGGACGGCGGGGACATCAGAATCTCCAATCGTCCCGGCGGTGGCTTGGTTCAGGTCGTCGAGTTGCCCACTGTCCTTCCCTGATCTGGGGACTGGCGACGACGCCAGCTTCCGACCCATAGCACCGGTCCGCTGAGGGCCGAGACTAGAACGCTGCTGTCTTGGCAGGTGTGCTGAGCTGTGCTCGTCGCTCCGTCCCAACAGCGGACGTCTTCTTGATCGCGCGCGAGGCGACCGTCGGGCCGCCGAGCGCAAGCAGCCCGCAGGCGACGCCATGCACCAGCTCAGAAGGGGCAGCTGCTGAGCGAAGTGCCCCACATATTTTGCGGGTTGGTGTCCCGCCACAAACCAACGTCCTGTTATCATTGGCTGAAAACGTTGGTGAGCCGGGAGGGAATCGAACCCTCGACCCCATGATTAAAAGTCACGTGCTCTACCTCTGAGCTACCGGCCCGAAGCGCCTGCCTGCGGCGCCTGTCGAGAGAGCGCTTTCTAAGGGCGGCTCGGGGACGGGTCAAGGAAAGCCGTAGACGCGGGGCGGAGGATGGCGAGGCGCACCCGGCCGGGCCGCCGCATCCGCCGCCCAGGGCCCGGAAAAATGCCGCGCCCCATTCCCCGCGCCATGCGCTAAGAGAGGCGCTCCCAAGACCCATCGAGTGCCATGCACCGCAACCTTCCCACCCCGTCCGCCGCCGCAGAGGCGCGCCAGCGGCTCGAGGCCAT
>JBFXEP010000003.1:0-32060 GCA_050179995.1 Hyphomicrobium sp. | reverse complement strand
GACTCTTAATCAGCGGGTCCACAGTTCGAATCTGTGCACACCCACCATTGCCAAACCTCAGAAACAGCGCCGAAAAATTAAAGCGACGAAACGCGGCTTTTCGAGGCCGCGTTACCACTGCGCTCAGCGGCGTTACCATTTTAGGGTTCTGCGGCCGTTCCTGATCGCCATCCACAACAACCTGCACCGGATCGGGGAAGGCTCGCGCGTTCTCTCCAGCATGCGAAAGCCTCACACCCTCCTCGCCCTCGCCGTCGGCGCCGCGCTCTCGGCCGCCGCCGTCAACGCCACCAGCGAGTTGCGCATCATAGACGGCGACACCGTGGCGCTCGGCTGGCGCATCCGCCTCGAGGAGGCGCGCTATCGTCTCGCCGGCATCGACGCGCCGGAAACGCGCGGCGCTAGATGCCCAAATGAGAGGGCGCTCGGAACCAAGGCCGCGCTTCGCCTCCGCGAGCTTGTGGCGGGCGGGAACGCTGTGCTGGCTACCAAGGCAGCCAAGGACAAATATGGCCGTCAGATCGCGTCCCTGAGTCAAAACGGCCACGACGTCGGCGAGACGCTGATCGCCGAGGGCTTGGCGCGGCCCTACGACGGCCGCTCCCGCCGCGCCGGCTGGTGCGTGTCACCCACAGGTGACAAAGCGCCAAAGTAACCCGCAGGTTACGCGACGCGAGGCGGAGGCGGCTCGCAACAAGCGGCGGCTCTTGCCGTCATGGCGGAGCCATGCTTCGCATGGACGGCGAGGCCGACCGCGCAAACAAAATCCCCCGCCGCCGGCTCCGGGGGACGGAAGCCGACGGCGGGGGTGCGCTCGAGCCGGAGGGTGGTCGGCCGAGACCGCCGCGCGCCCAGGAGAAGCGCGCGGCGATGGTGTTCGGGGTTTTCAAACGAGGCGCTCGACGAGAGCCTGCGTGATCAGCGTTCCAAGAATTCCGATGAGGGCCCAGGCGACACGGACAACGGTCCCACGATAACGGTTTCCGGCGGCACGAAGGGCTGCGGCTTGGGCGAGTGCCCGAGGAGAAGCCACACCGCCCCCACGAGGCCCGCCAGCGCCACCAGCAGATCCTTGAGGCTGAGCCCGAACGTGGTCAGCGCCAGGATGATCTCCTTCGCCGAGACCCAGGCGCTCGGCGTCGGCATAGCCGGTAGCGGCGGCGCGGCCTGTAGCTGAGGGCCAGTCGGCGTGATCGTAGGCGCGGGAGAGCGCGGCGCCGTCGCCGCTTCGACGCGCCCCAGCCGCTCGTCGATCCGCGTAACCAGGCCATCCGTCTCGTTGTGGCGGTTGAACGACGCCTCGATGAGATCGTTCGTCATCCGCTGCCCAGTCTCGAGGCCACCGATGCGGCTCTCGATCCGGAACAGGCTGTCGAGAAGCATCGAGGGCGTCGGCCAGTCGCTCTGTCCATTGCGGTACTCTTGCATCTGCGGCGGTCCCCATGGTGGCGTCCCTCTCACTCGAGCCGGAAATCGGAATTGGCGGACGTCGGCGGCGCGGCCTTGCGGCCTCGCCTGGGCGACGGCGCCTCGGCCTTGGCGAGGCGCTCCTCGAGGGCCGCGATCCGCTCGGCCTGCGCCTTGGCGAGCGCATGGAAGCTCTCGACGGCCTCGATCGCGCTGACGATCGCCGCGCCCTGGCTCGTAACCGTCTCGGAGAGCTGCAACGCCAGCGCCGACGTCGCCTCGTGCCCGATCTCGAGCGCCTCGACGCGGCCGATCTCGGACGTCGGCCCATCCGTCATGGCGAACAGTTTTCCGTTCGGCACGTGATGGCGCACCACGACGACACCGCTCACGGCCAGCATGAAGAGGACGAACCCCGCCACCAGGCGCCAGCTCGGCTTCTCTCCGCTCAGGATCGTCATTTCGGCTCCCTCCCCTCGAGGCCGGCGGCGCACACGCGCCGGCGGCCGGCCAACTCACGGAACGCGGTCTTGTTGCGCTGCTCGCGGCGCGCGGTGTCGGCGGCGAGCTCGTCGCCCTCGGGCGGCACCGTCCATTTCGGGTCGCCCTTCTCGCGGCACTCGCCGGGCGGCGTCGGCGGCGCCATCGGCTCGGAGGCGATGATGGCCTGCCACTCGGGCGAAATGTCCTTGCCGCAGCCGGCGAGGAGGAGAAGGGCAGCAGGCAGCAGGCAGCGGGCAACGCCCCACACCCCTGCTGCCGGCTGCCGGTTGCCGGTTGCCTGTCTCATTTGCGCAGCTCCTTGGTGATCGAGGCCGGGAGGCACACCGGGTTGGCGAGCTGACGCGCGAGCTCGCGCTCGAGATCTACGGCGTAGTCCATGTTTTGCCGCAGCTGCTCGGCGAGGGCCTGCCGCGCGGCGTCCTCGCGGGACTTCGCCGCTTGGTCGGCCTCGCGCGCCTTGCGCTCAGCCAGCACGCGGCCGGTGAGATACGTCGCCTGCCACTCGGCGACGGCGCCGCTTTTCACGAGCGCGACGAACCACAGCGCGCCCGCCGCGAGCACGACGACGACGATCGCGATGGCGATCGCGGCGGCCGCCTCCTTGTTGAAAAAACGGCTGAAGCCCTCGCGGACGGCGAGCGCCTTGGCGCCCCACCAGGCAAGCGTGAGGAATCCGAACGTCATCTCACACCCCCTGCGTCACGAGCTTGTGGCGTCGCTTCAGCCAGAGGTACGCCGGACCACCGATCAGAACGACAGCCGCGAAGACCGAAAGCCAGAATTCCGGCTGCGACGCGAGTGCGATCAGGAAGCCCGTTGTCGTGAACGTCTTGGCGCTGGCGGCACCCTTGACCGCGTTCGACACCAGCACGGCCGTGGTTGCCGCGCCGCCGGTGCCGACGGTGATCGCCGCATTGCCCTCGCTCGACTGCGCCATGTTCGCCGGCGGCGGCGGCACGTCGTCCTCGTCCACTTCGGCCGGATGGTCGACAGGCTCGGCGGGGGCTGTGGGAACGTTGGCGTCCCACAGGTCCTGCTCGCCGTCGCGCCGCCGCTGCAGGCCGCGCAGCGTCTTGCCTTTCGACTTCACGTAGAGATCGAAGGCGGCGCGCGCGCCGGCGTAGTCGCCGCGATTGAGCTTGGCGAGCAGCGACGACTTGCGCAGGTTGCCCTCGCCCATGTTGAAGGTGAGCGAGACCACCGCGTCGAACATGCCCTGCGTGATCTCGACCTTGACCAGGCGATTGATCGCCTCCTCGCACTCGTCGAGGTCGATGTCGAGGATGTCGGCCGCCTGCTGCTCCGTCAGGCGGAAGTCCGCCGGCAGGTCCGCGAGCGCGCAGCCGAGATCGTATTTCGCCGCGTCGGTGTGACCGTAGCCGATGGTGAGCGTGCCGCGAATGGGATCGCCGCGCCGCCATTGCCGGTAGACGAGACGGCCGCCGATGCGCTGCGCCGGCACCAGGTCGTCGTAGACGTAGGCCACGAAAGACTCGAAGCCCTTGACGAACGGCAGTCCTGCCGTCCGCGAGATGCGTTGCATGATGTCCCCCTGCTATTCCCAGTAGCTGTTGTCGTCGTAGTCGGCCGGGATCGGGTCCATGGCCTGCAGCGCGAAGCTCGCCGCCCAGAGCGGCTGACGCGCCACCGCCGCCGCGGCCAGGATCTGCTGGAATTCGAGTGCGGTGATCACCGCCGGCCCGGTGCCGGTGACGATGGTGATCTCGGTCGCCGGGGCCCCCAGCGCGATGAAGGCCTGCGAGGCTTTCGCCACCTCGTCCCAGCCGACCATGTCCTCGGGCGTGGTGCCGATGTGGTGCACGCCGCGCGCGTCGCCGAAATCGAACTCGAAGCCCAGCGCCAGCCGCCGCGCGCGCTCGCCGACGACGTCGTCGACGGTCGGCTGGTACGGCTCCGGCGCCGGCGGCTCGACCGGCGTGACGCCGTGCTCGGTCAGCCATTCGGCGTCGGGGTTGTCGAGCCAGTTGGCCGGATACTTGACGTCGCCGAGCCGGAACGGCGTGCCGGGCGCGACGACGCCGAGGCCCGGAATGTTGTAGGAGGTCATGCTGCCCCTCGGATTGCGATGGTGTTGGCGGCCCAGTTGGCGATCGTGCCGCCGAACGCGGCGGGGTCCTCGCTGGCGGCGACCAGCTTGCGCGTGGCGACGGCGATGCGCGGCCGGTCCGAGCTCGAGTTGTCGCCGAAGTCCTGGATCAGGTCGCCGTAGTTGGCCGGCGCCGTCTGCGGCACCTGCAGGCTGTCCTCGTGCTGCCCGCACACGGCGAGGAACAGCGTACCGGACGCCGCGCCCCACGACGGCGCGAGGCTCGGCGGGTTGGGCGCGGAGGTCGTCCCCGTCGCCGGCGTGCCGGCTTCGGGCGTGCCCGCGAACTGGTCGATGAGATACGACACCGACGCCTTGAACGCGGCAGTCGAGCTGGTCATGGCGAGGGTCGACCCTTCCGACCCGTCCGCGGTTTTGCAATACGCGGCGAGCGACCGGATGCGCCCGGGCCCCGCCACCTCGAAAAGCTCGGTCCACCCCGACGGCGTGTCCATGGTCGCCGCCGAGGACGAGTAGAGGGCGGTGAGCATGAGCAGCAGCTTGCCGGCCGTGATGCCGGCCGGCAGCGGCGCCGCATAGGATGCGTCGCTGACTACCTCGTTGCCGTGGTTGGTCGCCAGGATGCTCGGGAAGCGCGCGCCCGAGAAGGCCAGGAAACGCTTGGGGCAGATCAGCGTCATGCCCAACCTTTCGAGAGCTTCGCTCTCACAATCGAGGACGAGATGACCTCGTAGTCGAGGTAATCGATGGCACTGATTGACGTTGAAAGCGTCGGCGCCACGTCGCCCTCGAAATGCCAATTCGACGCGTAGGCCAGCGTGCGCGACCCCGTGCCGTCCTGCACGATGCGGATGCGGCCGCTCTGCCCCGGCACGCCGTTGCTCGGGTTGCCGAGTATGCGGTTGTCGGTCATCGTCGTCTCGAAGTTGAGGCCGGTCGCGAGGTCGACCGCGATGGTGCTGGCCTGCGTCAGGTTGACCTCGGCCAGGCCGTCGTAGATGGCCTTGATGGTCAGCGCCTTGCTGTCGTTGGTGCCGCCGCGCACGTCGGCCGCCGCGCCCTTCGGCACGTCAATGGTGCGGTCGGCCGAGAGGTCGCCGCCGCCGGCCGCGAGGCCGGACGTCGACACCGTGCGCGTCGTCGCCACCTTGGCCGCGAGCAGCGACGTGATGTTGGTGATGTCCGAGGGCTTGCCGGTGACGGAGGCCCAGTCGAGCGTCGCCGGCGCGGCATCCGTGTCGACCCAGGCCGTGCTGTCAGTGTCCCACATGGCCACCGTCGCCGGATCGACGCCATTCATCAGGATAGCCCAGTCGCCCGCCGCTCCGACCGCGTGCGCCGCCTCGAGCGCCGCCATGTTGGCGAACGAGCCCTTGTAATTGGTCGGCAGGCTGGCGAGCTTGGTGCGCTCGGCGTCCGTCATGCGCACGAAGCCGTCGCCGTCGCTGAGCGAGGTCAGCGCCGAGCCGACCTCGACGCGATCGCCGAGCAGCGCGATGGTGGCGTAGCCGTTCAGGATCGCCTGCACGGCGCCCAGCAGCTGGTCGTCGCCCGCGGCCGGGTTGCCGCCACAGCCGACCACGAAGTTCTCGAGGTTGGCCTTGACGCGGTTGAGCCAGGTCGCGTCGAGCTCGGTGCCGTTGTCGGCACCGGGCGTCGTGCGGTCGCGGGCCCACACGTCGCCCTCCTCCGCCTGCGGCGAGTCGGTCGGGCGGATCGGCGTGGCGTTGCGGCCGGTAAACCGGAAACCGGAGTAGTCGGTCATGGGCTCACTGCTCCTTGACGATCTCGACCCAGCCGTTGACCTGATCCAAGGCCTGGTCCGAGTTGCCCATCTTGCCGGCCAGGTCGCCGGCCGAGAACGCCTGCAGCTCGATCACCGTCGGCCCGGCCAGCGTGAAGCGGGCGATGCCGGATGACACGTTGCAGGTGCCGTTGCCGCTGCCGGTCGACGAGTCGCACGAGATGCCGAGCCCGAGGGCGACCGAGCCGGTGACGTTCCAGAGCCGCGTCACGTGCATGCCGGTGCGCCAGCCGGCGCCGGCGAAATGCGCGCGGTAGGTGCCGGCCGGCAGCGTGATCTGCTCGCCCGAAAGCGAGGCGCCGTCGATCTGGTTCACGATCGACGTGTTGACCGGCCGCCGCGTCCAGTTGTTGAGCACCAGGTTGCGCACCGCATCCAAGGCGCCGCGCCGCTCCTCGAGGTAGAGCGCGGGCGCGACGGTGGCGAGGTTCGGCGTGGTGCCGGGCGCCGCGATCTTGATCACGTCGCCGTCCAAGGTGGCGGTCGCGCCGTTGACGCCCTCGATCTTGCGGAAGCGCAGCTCGACGCCGCTCTTTTCCTTGAACACGCCGATGCCGGTGGCGCCGACGTTGGCGCCCGTATTGGACTCGCCGGCGGGCGGGTCCTCGACATCGCCGGCGGCGTCGATCTTGATCGACGTCTCGCCTGTTTCCCCGTTGGTTTCCACCGTCAGCGTGATGTTGTCGCCGGCGACCAGCGAGCGCAGCAGGTACTTGCCGTCGACGTTGCCGTGGTAGATGTCGACGCCGTCGCCTGACTTCTCGAACGCGATCTGGTTGTCGATCATCCATTTGATCGCCTTGCGTACCTGCTCGAGGTCCGCGTGCGACGGCGTCTGACCGGAGTAGTCGATGAGGTGCACCAGCTCTTTCATCGGGTGCGAGAGAGACTCCATCGGCGGGATGGAGCCCTCCTGCCCCGTCGCCGGGTTACCGTTCTGATACTCGGCGGTCGGATTCGAGTTGTGAATGCCGTTGGCAGGGCCGTTGAACCCCACCTCGAACGGCGGCTGGTATTTCATGCTCAGATCCCCTCGTAGTCGAACACCAGCACCGTGTGGGCCGGCTTGAAGTTGCGGAAAACGCATTCGAGGTCTTCGGCGCGCCGGATGCGCACGTGCGGGTCCTGGCCGAGGCAGGATTCGCCGAAGCGGAACCACGAGAGGCGGCGGCCCGGCACGCGCACGACCCAGGTGAACCGCATCTCGGGCGGCGCCAGCCGCCAGCGCGCATCGCCGAGCCGCGACACGCCGAACATGAACGGCTGGAACTCGCGGATGCGGATCTGCTTCTGCTTGCCGACCGTGGCGGCGACTTGGAGCTGCAGCTGGTAGGGCGACGGGCCGTACTCGTGATAGCCGAGGCGGTTAGCGAGGCTGATGAAGTACGGCCGGTTCTGCCCGCCCGGGCGGCGGCCGAGCTTCTCGCGCACCTGCAGTCGGCGCTCCTCGAGCGTCTGCGCCGCGGGAAAGCACGGCTCCGGCAGGCCGAGCACGCGCTCCCAGTCGGGCAGCAGCAGGAACGAGTGCGGCGGGAACGCCTCCGCGATCAGGAACGTGCCGACGCGCGTCGCCCAGCGCCCGACGACGGCCGCCAGCGCATGGACGACGCGCACCAGCGTCGATCCCAGCACGCGCTGCCAGATCTCGCCGAGCGGCAGCGACGCGAGCAGGGCGTGCGTGAACGCTTCTGCGTCCCGAGGGCGCCAAGTCATTCACCGAACTCGATGTCGATAAAAATCATGTGGCCCGGGCTTTCCGGCACGAGGTTCGAGACCTCGGTGTCGTGATAGTCCTCGCCGGTCGCCGCCGAGATCGCCTCGCGCACCCAGCTCGCGTAGATGGTCTGACCCGGCTTGGCGCGCGCCCGCAGCATGGTCGCGACCTCGAACACGATGTTGGCCCGCACCTCCGGCGTGTCGCGCGAGAGCAGCGTCACCTCGACCGTCTCGTCCTGGCGCACGGGCGCCAGCACGAACATGTCGGCGACGGTCACCGGCCTGAGCGGGTCGAGGTGCTCGGCGACGAGGTCGATGTCCTCCTCCTCGGGGAGGCCATCGTCGTCGGCGCGCACGTCGTCCATCATGAACCGCACCGTGACCGTGCCCACGCCCATCTCCTGCGTGGCCCAGGCGCGCGTCACGCCCGGCACCTCGAGCGCCCAGGCGATGTAGTCGTGCCGCGCCCCGCCCTGCGGCGGCTGCTGGATGCGCGCGATGTAGCGCTCGATCAGATCGGCGTCGCTCTCGATCTCGGCGCCGCCGGCGCAGCCGGGCGCCGCCACCACGGCCGTGCCGTCGATGCCGCCGGGCGGCGTGACGAACGACAGGAACGCGCCCTCGTCGAGGTTGGCTGCCGCGCCGGGCGTCAGCGCCGCGATCTCGACCACGCCGCTGGTCGAGGAGAGCGTGATTCCGGCCACCACCTCGAATTCGATGCCAACGTTCTCGCCGGCGTCGTCGATCACCGTCGTCGTGAGCCGGGCGCCCGTCGGCACCGCCGCGCCGATCGATCCCGTGACCGTGAGCTCGCCCGCGGCGTAGCTCGCGCCCTTGCGCCCCTGCGGCAGCCAGATGTTGGCCCAGCGGTCGGCGAACTCGCCTTCCGCCGTGTCGGGCATCATCATGCGCACGACCCAGTCGATATGAAGGTCGTTGTCGTAGACGAGCCCCGCCATGGCGTCGGCGATCACGCGCAGCACCGAATTGGGAACCGTCGCGTCGGCACCGGGCAGATGCGTGGCGATGTCGTCGCGGACCTGCTTGCGCCGGTCACGCAGCGTCAGAGTCGGCCAGGGCATGCGTCAGAATCCTTATTGACCTTTGACCTCGACGGCGGCGATCGACCACCGTTGGGCGTTCGGTTGCGTCAGGCCGACGGCGTAGGTGCCGATCGCGCCCGCGTCAGCGTGATAGCCGGCGAACAGCGTGTAGTGGTCCGCGTCGCGGAAATAGGTGGTTTCCCCTGCCCCGCCCGGCGTGATGGCGCCGGCGCCCGAGCGCCAGGTCCGCGATGCTCCGTCGCTCGCGTTCCAGTCGGCGACCGCGACCGCGATGGCGCTATTGGCCTGCGTCGTCGTGAGGTCGAGGGTTGGGGCGCCGTTTGTCGTGGTCGGCATGTTCTTGGCGGAGGTGCCGGCGCCGCTCGAGCCGCGCCACGTCTGCACGCAGCCGCCGAAGAACTTGGCCTGCGTGTTGCGCGCGAACGAGACCGTCATCGAGCGGTTGCTGTCGACGACCGTCGTCCAGACGCGCACGTAGCAGTAGGTGCCGTTCGAGGCGTCGATTTCCTGCCGGGACGTCCATGTCAGCGCGCCGCCGGTGTTGTCGGAAATGGTGATCGGCGACGAGCCGTCAGTGTCGTCCTCTTTGAAGGCGTAGGCGACCAGCACGTCGCCAGCCAGCACGTCGAACGAGGCCGTCGTCTTGGGCGTCGTGGTCGAGTTGAACGCCGTCGGCGTGGCCTGAATGAAGGTCGGCGCGCCGCCACCGGCGGGCGGGGGAGCGATCACGACCCTGCGCGCAGTGCGCCGGCGTCTGATGTTGGACATGCGCTCAGTCCACGTCGAAGCCGAGGCGCAGGCGGATGCCGGAGGCGGTCCACGTGCCGGCGCCGCGCACGATGGCCGCCACGTAGAGGTTGCGCGTGCCGGACGCGGGTTTCACCTTGAGCGCGAGGCCCGTCAGCGTCGCCATCTTGCTGCCGCCGAGGTCGATGTAGTCGGTCGAGGCGATGCGCACGCGGCCGAGAATGTCGCGCGCATTGGCGTCCGAGACGGACGGCGCGGAATTCTCGGATCCGAGCGAGGTGTTGGCGGAGAGGAATATCAGGTCGAGCGTCTGCCCGACGTCATCCTCATCGAGAATCTGGATGCTGGTCAGCGTACCCTGGCCGTCGTTGTAGCGCATGGCGCTCGTCACCACCTGCGTGTCGGCGAGCAGGTCGCCGTCGGCGTAGGCGCTGGTGTCGAGCGAAAGCGTGACGTCGATCAGCGAGGACGGGCACGACACCATCGCGGCGTCGTTGTTGTCCCAGTCGTCCATCACGCTTAGCGAAGCGATGGCCGTGTCCTGCTTGGCCGAGGTCGCGAAATCTTTCGCTTCGAGGCCGTCGACATAGCCGTTGAGCGCCGTCGCCAGCGCCTCAAGGCCGTCGACGTAGCCGGCGAGCGTGGTCAGGCTGGTGGCGATGGTCTTGAGCCGGTCGAGGACCGTGTTCGCGGTGGGCGAGGCCTGAACCTCGCCGACCAGGGCCGCAAGCGCGTCCTGCTTGGCCGAGGTCGCGAAATCTTTCGCTTCGAGGCCGTCGACATAGCCGTTGAGCGCCGTCGCCAGCGCCTCAAGGCCGTCGACGTAGCCGGCGAGCGTGGTCAGGCTGGTAGCGATGGTCTTCAGCCGATCGAGGACCGTGTTCGCGGTCGGCGAGGACTGCGCCTCGCCTATGAGGGCTGCGAGCGCGTCTTGCTTGGCCGTGGTGGCGAAATCCTTGCCGTTGAGCGTCGAGAACTTGGTGTCGATGCTGCCGAGCGAGGTGTTGCCCGTGTCCTGCTTGGCTTCGGTCGCCGCGCCCTCGGCGGGCTCGGCAGAGAACGTGCCGGCGACCTTGATCTCGCCGCTGTCGATCGTCGCCGCCAGCGCCTCGGCGGCCGTCTTGATGGCTGCCAGCGCCGTGTTACCCGTGTCCTGCTTGGCCTCCGTCGCCGGCGCCGCGATCAGCTTCATAAGGATCGCGGCGACCGTCGTCTCGGTCGCGGGTGCGGCGATGACCTTGGCGAGGAGCGCCGCGAGCGTGGTCTGCGTCGCGAAATCCTTGCCCGCGATGGAATCGAGGACGGCCTTGTCCTCGTTCGAAAGCACGGCCGGCCGCGACGCCGACGCGGCCTTGCGGCCAGGCGCGATCGGCGTCTCGAGCTCGGCGAGATCGCCGTTCGCGTCTCTGACAAGTATGGTCATGCGCTACCACTCCCTCGCCGCGAAGGCCTGACCAGTCGTGCCGCCGAGAATCGAGATGACGCCCGAGGGCACCGCGTGCGCGGGCGTCTCGTAGATCGCGCCCGGCGCGAGCCGGAAGCTCGGCGCCCCGGCGACGGCGGCCGCGAGCGTGTCGAACCATAGCGCCCCGTCGGAGAGGTTCTGGATCATGAAGCCGCGGCGGCCGAGGTTATGTCCCGCGACCGCCTGCGGCCGCCCCGCAGCCGCGATGGCCCCGCTGCGGTCGAGCGGCACCACCTGCACGGCCGAGAGACGCGCCAGGATGGCGACCAGCGTGCCCTCGCTCGCGTCGGGCTTGCCGAGCAGCGCCTTGAGCAGCGCGTGGTCCTCGCTCGCGAGCACGACCGGGCGCGACTCCTTTGCGCAGCGGCGGCCGGGCGGGCCCGGCAACGGCACGTCGTGGAGCTTGCCGTCCGCGCCCTTGATGGATGCCGTGGGTTCGGTCATGAGGCTCAGTCGTCTCCAAAGAGCGGCCAGTAGCCGCTATTGCCGGGGTTCGCGAAGTCGAGCTCGCCCTCGCCCTCACCGCCGCCCTCGCCTTCGCCGGGAGGCAGGTAGACGACGTTGCCCGAGTAGCCGAGCGGCGCGCCGCGCGGGCCGAGCGGGATCTCGTCCCACAGGGTTTCGAAGCGCACCGCGATGCTCTCTTTCGGGCCGCGGTAGAACGTGATCTCGGCGCCGAGGCGCTCGGGCGCGAACCAGCCGACGGCGAGGTCGTAGCGCTCGCAGACACGCTTATCGACGAACGGCTCGAGCGCCTCGCGGATGTATTCCTCGGCACGCGCCCGCGTCTCCTCCGTCTGCTTCTCGCGCGAGAGCAGCCAGAGGCGCGACCCGATCGGCCAGCCGTCGAACAGCTCCTCGGCGTCGAGGTCGCCCCACCAGCCGCGCCGGTCGGACGCGAAGTGCGGCAGCGGATCGTCGTCCTCGGCCGTGCGGTGCGTGAACAGCGCCACCGCGACCGCCGTCACGAGCTCGGCCCTGGTGTCGAGCATGCGGCCGCGCAGCAGCCAGTCGCCCAGCATGCGCGCAGGGTCCCACACGACGCGGATGTCAGCCATGATCGCGCCTCACGCCGTGTGCGGGCCGTTGCTGTCGATGTGCACGCCGGATTGGTTGTAGTTGCCGGTGTGAGTGATATCGCCCGTGATCTCCACGTCCGACTCGATGACGAGCTTCTTGCCGGTGGCGATCTTGATGTAGTCCTTGCCGATCAGGATCGACTGGCCCTGGTGGTCGTGGATCATCAGCTCGCCCGGGTTGAGGTTCGTCGGCCGGTGGCGACGATCGGCGACGTCGGTCACGACGAGATGGTCCGGGTTGCCGCCCAGCGCGATCGCCAGCACCTCGGCACCCTCGAGCGGCCGGTAGGTGATGCCGTAGCGCTCCCAGTGCTCGACCTTGGTCGGCTTGGACCCGTTGAGCAACGAGATGTCGAGCGTCTGCATCTTCTTCGACGCGTCGCTGCGGTCGACGACGCCGCGCTGCACGAGATTGCGCACGATCATCTCCTGCTTGTGCGTGTCGGTGCGGTTGATCGCGTCGCGCATCAGTGAGACCCGATGATCGTTGCGTGCGGCACCACGACGCGCCACGCGGGATCGCTGGCCGCCGCGCCGCCACTGCCCGCCGCTGCGCCGTCGCCATTGCCTGCCGACGCACCGCCCCCGCCGCCGGGCGGCTTCAGCGCCTCCGGCGGCACCAGCGAGAGCTTGGTGAGGGTGCCGTTCTCGTCCTGCGTCATCTCGAGGCTCTCGATCGCCATCGAGCGGTTGATGGCCAGCATCGGCGAAACCAACACGCCGACCTGGCCCGGCATCCACAGGCCCGCCGGCCCGATCCAATCGACCACTGTCACGTCGGCTCGCGTACTCTCGCCGCCGCGGGAGGTCGCCTCCCAGTCGCAGCGGTCGCGGGCGTTCTCTTTCGAGGTCTTCGTCTCGTTCCTGACCGTGTGCGGCCGGTAGCGCTTCACCGCGCCATCGCGGGCCTTGGCCATCACCTCGGCCACCTCGCGCCCGTAGCGCTGGTCGTTGCCGTGGTCCTGGCCCTTGACCTCATAGTCCGAATAGCGATTGTCGGCGCGCAGCGTCGCCGAGGCCTCGAGGATGTTCTCGCCCTCGATGAGCGCGAAGGCGCCGCCGCCCGCGACGTGCAGCAGGCGCAGGTTGCCGAGCTCGTCGTCCGTGAGCAGCACCGCGCCGGGCCGGGCGTAGCGCTCGAGCATCTCGTGCTTGGTCTCGCCCGACTGCACGCGCGCCACGTCGAATTTGCCCTTGAGCTTGGCTTCGACCTTGACACCGACACCGTGCGGCCCCGCCAGCTTGTTGGCGATCTGGTCAAGCCCGACGTCGCGCATCTCGCCGTTCTCAACGTCGGGATCGGCCGAACTGTCCACTAGGTCCTGCGTCTTCGAGCGGCCCTGGATCGTCACCTCGTGGCTGTCGGCGTCGTACTTCGGGCAATAGGTGTCGACGTAGCCCGTGATCACCGGAAAACCGGAGTAGAGCACGGTGCACGGGTCGCCTGGCCGGATGCGCCAGCCCATCAGCGACGCGGGCCCGCCGTTGCCGCCGGTCCACTTCTCGCTCACCTCGAGGGTGAACTGCCCGGCCATTTCGCGCACGCTGCGCGAGACGGAAACCTTCTTCCAGCCCTCGTAGAGCATGCCGCCCACGAGGAGCGACACGATGCCGGGCCGAAAGCCCGGCGCGGCAAGCCCCGACATCATTTCGATTCGACCTCAAGCAAATCGACCGCGCAGCGGTCGGGGAGCAAGGCGACCCGGCGCACGTGCGCCGACGAGGCGCGTGAGGCCCTAACGACTGTAGGCCCGCCCAGCCATCGGCATGAACGACGGGTGATCGGTGGCGCCGTTCTCGGCGAACAGCTCGCCCGCGCGCGAGCCGTCCTGATAGAAGCGGTGCGCGAGCACGTTCGCCGGCAGTGGCACGCCCGTTTCGTAGGCGACCAGGCGCGCCAGCGGACGCCCGCGCTCGATGAGGTCGCGCGTCATCGCCGCCTGCGCCTCGCGCAGCGGGCGCATGAGGTCGAAGAGCCCGATGTCGGACGCGCGGTCGATCGCCACGTCGAAGGCGCGCCCGAGCCGCTGCCGCAGCGCGCGCGCCTCGTCGTAGCTGCGCGGCGCGATGGCCGACACGGCGTTGGCGACCTCGCCCAGCGCCACGGCCTCGAAATGCATGAGCAGGATCTGCTCGTTCAAGCGCTGGCGCGTCAGCGTCGGGCCGCGCGGCTCCGTCAGGATCTGCGCGCGCGCCGTGACCACGACGCGCTCGAGCCCGCGGATCACGGCCCGCTGATCCGACGCCGCCACGCGATAGCCCTCGGCGATGGCGACGACGTCCTCGGCCAGCGTGCCGCTACGGGCGGCCGCGCGCGTGTCACCCTTGAGCTCGGCGACCAGACGGCGATAGGCCGAGAAGCGCGTCGGGTTGGCCACCGGCCCGGGCGCGCGCTCGAACAGCGGCAGCAGCGCCGAGAGGATGCGCGCCGTCGCGTCGAGCACATAGTCGGGCAGCGGGGCGGCCATGACCTACCGTGAGAAATTGGTGTTGTATGACGCCACGGCGGACGTGATGAGCGAGGCGGCCGACGTGGCGAGCTGCACGGCGGTTGCCGCGATGCCGATCGGCGCCGCCGCCGAAAGCCCGCCGCCCGCCTCGACGAAGTCGATCGAGAAGCGGCACATGCGCCCCTCGTGGCTGGTTTCCATGAGCCGGATGCGCCGGCACGCGACGCGCTGCGAGACGCCCCAGTGGTCGACGTAGGAGCCGGGCCCCTCGCGCTCGCAGGCCTTGAGCAGGCTGTCGCGGCGCGCCATGTAGTCGTCGCCGATCACATAGGCGTCGACCGACCACTCGCGCGTGGCCTTGCCCATGTCCTCGGGAAACGGCGCGTCGCGCTTCGGATACTCGTGCAGCGCGATGCGCCGCCCGCTCTCCACTTCGCGGTCGCGCACGTGGAAGGCGATGCCGCGGAACTTGGCGTCGCGCAGGCCGCGCTTCCACGGCGATGTGATGGTGTCGGCCATTTTATGTCCTCTGGTACTTTCGGCCGAAGGCCGGGAAGCACGGCGACCCGCGCGAGGTCGCGCGCCCCGGCCGGAGCGCCGACTAGGCGCGTGAGGCCATTTAACGCGCCGGCTGCATGTTCGGGCCGGTGTTGAGCTGCACGCGCTGGCCTGCGGCGCGCACTTGGCTCGCGACGTTGTTGGCCGCGGCGACGGCCTGCGCACCGCCGGCCGTGATGCCGGCCGCGAGCTGCGCCATCATCTGCTGGCCGATGGCCGCGAAATCGATCGAGGCGAACGCGGCCTGGATCTGCGCACCGAGCGACTGCGCGTCGGAGACGGCCTGCTGGCCTTGCGACGCCACGTCGAGCCCGCCAGTGGCGCCCTGGTCGACCTCGACCGCCGGCAATTCCGTGTCCGCCGGACCCTGGGCCGCGTGCGCCTCACCGCCGAGTCCCAGCGCGCCGAAACCGGCGCCCTTGATCACGTCCCACCAGCTGCCGCCCTTCTCGTAGGCATCGGCCGCGCCCCAGCCAGCGCCGAGCGCCATCAACGGCATGCCGATCCACGGCAGCCAGCGCGCGAAGCGGCCGACCATGCCGGCGCCCTTGCCCAGGAGGCCGCCCAGGCCAGCGGCCGTGGAGCCGACCGCGCCGGCGGCGCCGCCTGCCGCCGACATGCCCGAGATCATGCTGCCCGAGCGCGTCAGAGCCCCCATCTGGCCGATCTTTTTCGATGCGGCCGCCGCCGCAGCCGCCGCGCCGACCCCCGTTGCCGCGCTCCCAAGAGAGAACAGTCCGCGTCCGGCCGCCGCGCCACCGCCGAGGCCCACCAGTCCGGCGAGCCAGCGCAACCCGCCGGCGAGTGCCGCGAGGCCGCGGAAGGCCATGGCGAGCGGCGTGAGCGCGATACCGAGGATGCCGGCCGCGACGGCGACGTTGGTCAGCCACGCGGGCGCCTTGCCGAGCGCGTCGAACGCCATCGTGAGCCCGGTCAGGAACTTCTGGAAGCCCTCCGAGTTGGCGAGCTTGATCTGGAAGTCCTCAAGCATGGCCGAGAATTTCTGCAGCCGACCGTAGTCGCTGCCCTGCAGCGCCTCGAGCACGGCCAGGAGACCTGTGCCGTCGGCGTTGTTGAGCTTACTCAGGAACTCCGGCCCGAATTCCTTGATGCCCTCGAGGATCTGCGTGTTGGTGCCGATGCGCCGCCCCTCGAAAATGGTGCCGATGTCGGCCGCCGTCGCCCCCTTGGCGATCAGGTCCTCGAGCAGCTTGAGCATGTTGAAGCGTGCGCCGCCGGCGAAGATGGCGTTGGCAAACTTCTCCTCGAAGGCCTCGCGCGAGAGCTCGTCGGACAGATCGATGTTGCCGCGCTTGGCGACCATGCCCATGATCTTGGTCTGGAACTCGTCGGTGTCGAATGTCCCGTCCTCGATCGCCTTCTGCATCATCGATTCGAGATGCGACCGGAACTTGCCCTTGATCTCGGCATTGCGGAACACGCGACTCAAGTTGCCGCTGGCGCGCATAGGGTCCATAGCGGAGAGGTCGGTATAGTCCGACCGGCGCAGTCCGAGCGCCGAGAAGCGCGACGTCGATTCCGCCGTCGAGCGCAGCATGCGCAACATGTTCGATTTGAGCGTGTGGCCGACCTCGGCCGCCTCGCCGCCCTTGCGCACGCCGGCCATCAGCATCATGGCGTTCTCGGTCTCGGACTGGCCGAGGATCGAATAGAGCGCCGAGAACGGCCGCAGGCCTTCCATGGTCGAGGCGAGCGAGAGACGCGTCTCGGCGGCCGCCACGCGCACGATGTCGAGCTGGCGCTTGAAGAACTCGCCCCAGGCCTCGCCCTGCTGCGGCTTGTAGATGGTATCGAGCACCGACGCGAACGCGCCGAGGTCCGAGGCCGCCGTCTCCGTATCGGTCGTGCCGAGAATGGCCGCCCATTTCGTCGCCGCCGCGAGCTTCTCGTCGCCGAAGCCGGCCTTGGCCAGCGTCTCGGCGATGCCCGAGAGCTTGGTCGGCGTCTCGGGGATCTCGTGCGCGAGATCGCGCGAGACCTTCGACACGCGCTCCATCGAGGCGCGCACCTTGTCCATGTCGACCACGACCTTGCCGAGCCCGTCGCGGCTGGTGTAGTCGCCGATCGCCGCCACGCCGACGCCGAACACGTTGCGGTTGAAGTCCTCGGCCTTCTTCATGGCGCTGACCAGCGCCCAGGTTCCGGCCGTGGCGCCAACGACGCTGCCCTGGAATCTTCTCGCGTTGGCGGCGCCCGTCACCAGCGCGTTGCTGGCAAAGGTGCCCATGGGCACGGTGCGCTTGCCGGTCTGCGCGCCGATCTGCTGCAGCTGCCGCTGCACGGCGCCGAGCACGCCACCGTTCTGAGTGAACGACACCCGCCCGCGCAGGTCCAGAGGTCCGGCCATGGTCCGCTAGTCCTTCCCGCTCGCGCGATTGGCGCCGTCGACGTAGAACGCGATTTCGGCGGCCGTCTTGTCGAGGAACCCATCAGGGTGCACGTGAAAGCGCTCGGCGAGGCGGTAGCAATTCACTTCCAGCCGGTCGATGACGCTGGCCGCACTCTCGCCGTCGGCTAGAGAAAAAAAGACGTGATCACGTTCGAGCAGAGCGTGAAGTCGTCGAGCGAGAACTGATCCACCGTCGACATCGGCAGCGGCGGTTCCGACAGCGCCGTCATGTACAGCGCGCACACCTCCGGGACCTGGTCGACGCCCTTGGGCATGCCGTCGACCATGACGTTGCGGAGCGGATAGCCGAGCTTGCGCAGCTGCCGCACGGTCGGCTTGCGGAAGCGCACCTGGTGGACTGTGACGTCGTGCGCCATGTAAGTGCCGCCCAGCGTCACGAGAACGGAGCCGTCGACGGCGGGATCGGATGGTGCGGGAGAGACGGGCACGCTCGTGGCGACATGCGGCGCGTAGGCCGGCGCGGCGGCCACCTGCTGAGCGGCGGGCGCCTGAGCGTAGGGGCGCGGCTCGTAGGGCGGCGCCGGGCGCATCGCGGGCTGCCCGTAGTCGTCAGCCTGCTGCGGCGCGTAGGCCTGCTGCGCGCCGTATTCCTGGCCGCCGAAGCGACGCTGGTCGTTGGTCATTGAGTGTCCCCCTTGGTGTGTCATGCGCGCGGATGCGCGCTCTACAGCTCGTCGATCTCCATGCCCTCGAAGCGCACCTTGATCTGGCCCTCGGCCGTCTGCAGGGTGTACTCGTTGGCGGTCCAGGCGTTGCGCAGCACGTAGACCTTGCCGTTCGCGTGCTCGAGCGTCACGGTCGCGTCGGTGATGCGCAAAAGCTCCGGCAGCGACACGTCCGCCGTGCTCGACACGTCGCCCTCGATCGAGGGAACGCCGGGCAACTCCTTGTAGCCGTGCACGCGGTCCTGGCCGGCGATGCCCTCGCGCTTCAGCCGGTTGAAACCGACCTCCCAGTTGCCCTTGATCGGCAGCTGGCGGCCGTCGAACTTCACGTAGGCAACGCCCGCGATGCGGTTGTTCGCCATGGTCTCGTCTCCTTGTCAGATGATCAGGGCCGCGCCGCTTCTTGCGGCGCGGCGCGCGCGGGCGGGATTAGAGAAGCGGCAAGGCCTGATCGGGGAGCCGCGCCGGGTATTGCAGGCGGAACTGCGCCAGCACGGCGAACACGTCGAGCTGGTTGATGAGATCCGGCGGATAGAGCACGTCGAGCCGGTTCGGATCGCTGACGTTGCGCTCCACGATGAGATTGGCCGCAAACGCCTCGGCGTTCTCGACCAGCCCCAGGAACTCGAGCTCGCGGTAGTGCGCGACGATCGCCGCCTTGGCGACCTTCGGCGTCACGATGGCCTGCCCGGGCCCGTAGCGCGTGTCGTCGTTGGCGAGCTTGTGGCGCGGGAACTTCTGCACGATGCGGAAGCGGAGCGAGCGCAGCACGTAGGCCAGCGTCGCCAGCGTCTGCACCTTGAGGAACGCGTTGTCGTCGAGCCCGTGCGCGTTCTTCTGGTACATCGTGAGCGAGGTCTCGATGACGCAGGTGTCGTCCTCGGTTTCCTTGCAGACCGAGATGCCGTCGAAGGCGAGGCCGTTTTTCTCGCCCTTGGTGAAGCGGTGCGCGATGATGGCCGGCAGCATGCCGACCAGCGGCAGGGTGTGCAGCGGCCGCGCCGGGTCCGCCATTAGCGCGCGGTGAGCCTGGGCCGCGAAGATGGCCGCGCGCTCCCAGAACGGCGTCGGCGAGCCGCGGTAGCCGAAGCTCGTGATGTGCGCGCCGTTGCGGCCCTGGCCGTAGGTCTGCAGGTCGCCGACCGTGCCGTCCTTGGCGCTGTAGACGTGACCGAACAGCTGGCGCAGCCAGCTCCACCGGCCGACGTCACCGACGTGGCTCCACTCGGTGTCGATCGCGGTCATGGTGGTCGCGTCGTCCCATCCGATGACGACCGTGTCGAACTCCTGATCGCCGATCGCGGCGAGCGCCGAGGCGAGATCCGGGTTGCCCGCGCCGCTGCCCATCGCCGTGATGGTGAGCGTAACGCCCGACGGGAGCGCCTCGCCGCCGACCGTGCCGAGGTAGTTGACGCGCACGTCGATGCCGTTGCCGTCGATGCCCTTGGTCTTGGCCGTGAGCGCCACCGTGTCGTCGTCCGCGTCGTCGACCACGGCCGCCGTCACCGGCAGATCGACATTGGCGTTGATCGCCGCCGCGATGGCCGTCGCGATGGCCGTCTTGAGGTCGCCCGAGGTGACGTTGACCTGCACGCGACGGCCCGCGATGTAGAGAGAGATCACGCCCGAGGCGCTGGCCGTGCCGGTCACATCGATCGAGCCCGTGGCGGCCGTGCCGGCGCCAGGCTCGGCGATGGCGATGCCCCACACCTCGTCGAACGTGTTGTTCTTGAACCAGGCCTCGAACATGGCGGCGCCGTGCGAGCCGCGGCCGAACAGCACCTTGGCCTGATCGGGCGACGACACGCGCACGAGAGCGTTGGCCGTCGCCGGCGCCGCGCTCGTCTTGTAGCCGAGGATCAGCGCGCGCTGGTAGTTCTGGAAGGTGCCGGCCTGGCTCGGGTCGATCTCCGCCCAGAACAGCGGCAGCCTGAGCGACGGCGAAATGTGGTTGAAGCTGACGGGCATCGGTCAGGGCTCCTTATTTCTTGGGGGCGGCGGCGGCCGGAGCCGCCTTCTTGGCGGTCGGCGCGGACTTCGAGATCGTGACGTCGCCCGCCTCCTCGAGGCGGCGCCAGGCGGCACAGTCCTCGAACCACGCGCCCTCGGCGGGCACGATGGCGAAAGGCCTCACGGGCGAGCGGGGGCTCTTCCCCGCCGCCGGAGCGACGTAGATGCGGTTTGTCATGGTGTCCTCTTCGGTCTCTAGGTGGTGGTCGGCACAGGGATGTCGGCGCCGATGCTGCCGTCGCCCTCGTCGTCGGCGCCGAGGCCGGTGTCGACGCCGATGGCAGAGAAGTCGTAGAGCCCTTCCGTCGACGGCTCCCATTGGCTGCGATAGAGCACGTCGATCTGCACCTGGCGGCGATAGACGATCTGCGCGCCCTCGGGGCTCTTGTCGGTGATCTGGCGCACGCCGCCGATGCCCTCGACGACGTTCTCGCTCCAATTCCACGGATCGACGCAGAGCGCCTGCATGGCATGCTGGCCGTGCTGCGCGAGATTGGTCATCACCGCGGCGCCCGTCGCACCCGTATCGAGCACGTCGATCACGAGCGTGAGCTTGTGCGCAAAGTCGGACGTGCCGGTGCGCGGATCGCCGTCTGCGTCGGCGGAATCGTGCTCGTAGGTGATCGACGCCAGCGGCAGCGCCTCGTTGACGGTCGGCGGATCGCGGTGCGCCACCACGTTGCCTCCGGCAAAGCCGGTCGCCACGAGGCGCGTGCGGGCGGCCTCGAGCAGCGTCTCCATGATCAGCATGGGCTAAACCTTGCGCAGGACCAGATCGGCACAGCCCTCGCCGTCGGGCTGCACGTCCCACACCGTGAACGAGCCCTCGCCGTCGACGACGACCGTGTCGCCCTGCGCGGGCTTGGTCACGAAGTCGGCGAGCCGCACCGTCAGCACCGGCACCGTCGTCGAGTGTCCCGCCTGGCGCAGCTCCGAATTCGCCATTTCGTCGAGCACGATCTCGTGCTCGCGATCGAAGATGGCGTTGAGCGGATTGGCCGCGACGAGCTTATTCGACGGGGTGTAGGTGACGGGCCGCGCGTAGATCGAGAACAGCGGCGTGTTGGTGTGGACGTCGAAGTCGAACATCAGGACGCCGCGGCCTGCTCGGCCTCGATGATGCGCACGAGGTCAGCCTCGATCGCGGCGCGCTTGCGGGCCACGGTCTTGACGCCCTTGGTCTTGGCGAACTCCTTGAGCTCACCAGCCTCGAGGCCGGCGAGCACCTCGGCGACGGTCTGGATCTCGCCCGTCTCCGGATCGACCGTCTCGCCGGCGGCCTGGGCGGCGACAACGGCGAGGGCTTGGTTGGCCGCAGATGCGAGAACGGCCGCCTGCTCGTCGGTGAACTGCTGGCCCGGCTTGAGCTGCGCGGGCTGCGTCGCGACGCGCACGGCGTGACCGGATTTGACGAGCTCGGCGCCGATGAGATCGGCGACGTCGCCCTCCCAGCCGTCGGGATAGTTGGTCGAGTTGATGGTGTCGAGGCGGACGCTTGCCGCCTTCAGTATCTTGATGCGCATGGTTTTTTGGTCCCCCTTGTCTGCGCGGCACTCGGCGAAAGGCCCGGCACTTGGGGCGCCGGGCCTCGAACGGAATGTCGCGGATACGTTTCCGCTGCTTAGTTGCTCGAGTAGCCGCGCAGCACGAGGCGAGGCTTCTGCACGAGGAAAAGCGGAGCCGATTCCGTGTGGATCTCGACGCCGGCACCGTGATCGAGCTCCTTCATCGAGACGTACATGGCCTGGCCCGGCATGTTGACGGCGTCGAGCATCTCGCCGGGCGAGAAGTAGCTGCGGAACACCTGCTGCGTGCCGAGCGGGACGATGATGCACTCGTTCTCGGGGATGAAGCGGCGCGTCGACGTAGTGCCGTCGGCGTTGAGATAACTCGCCTGCCCGTTGTGCTCGATGAAGGTCGCCGTCCCGTGCTGGAAGTAGGTGACGCCGAGGTCCTCGAGCAGCGGGTTCTGGCGCCCGACCGGGTTGGCGACGTTCTTGTAGATCTCGATGAACTTCGGGTGCTGCGTCACCTTGTCGAAGAACTCGGCCGAGCAGATGTAGAGCTGGCGCGTCATCGGCTCGCCGAGCAAGCTCTGCTCCATGTAACGGCGTGCCGCCTTGGTGGCCGCCATCACGGTGTCCGAGGTCGTGGTGCCGAACGCGAAGTCGACCGACTGCTGGCTCTCGCCCATCTCCGTATAGCAGTTGTAGAGCACGCGGCTGCCGTCGGCGTCGTAAACGTCGCCGCGCAGCGCACCCCAACGCATGTACTCGTGCGTCTGGCGATAGCCGCGCTGCAGTTCGAAGAAGCGCTCGGCGAGCACGTCGTCGAAGGCCTCGAAGAAGGGATCGCCGCCGGCGCCGAACGCGGGCAGGTTCTGCAGGTCGGACGGACGGATGACGTCGTTCTGCTGCATGAAGTAGGTCTTCATCACGCGGGTCGAGCGCGTGCTGCGCTTCTTCTCGGGAGCGGGTGCGCCGCGCTCGGACGTCGGGATGAGGTGCAGGAAGCCCTCCTTCGCCTCGACCTCGACGTAGGTCGTGCGAATGCCCTTCTCGGGGAACAAGCCCAGCTGCGAGAGCAGCGAGTACTCGTTCGGGATCTTCATGATGGCGTCCGACACGTTGCGGACGGAGTAGCGCGGGTCGCGCAGGAAATCGAGTTGCATGGCGGTGTGCGTCCTTTCGACGTCGGAAGATGAAGCGACGACGCCCGCCGGCGGTGAACCGGCGGGCGGCGCAGGTGGATGTCAGGTGAGCGGAACCTAGGAGAGCTGGCGCGTCTGGAAGCCGAGCTTGGCGAGCAGCGCCACGCCGGCGGACTTCTTGTCGGCGTCATCGACCGCAGCGCCCCAGGCAAGCCCGATCGCGACGATCTCCGCCTCGCCCGTCACGACGACGCCGGCGACGTCCGCGCCGCCCGACACGTCACGCGCGTCGAGCAGAATGCCGCGCGGCACGGCGCAGCCGTTGACAGCGGTCGGGTCGTAGTAGGCCCACTTGCCGGAGCCGGCCGCGACCGTGATGTCGAAGCCATCGCCGACCGCGAAGTCGGTGCCGGAATCGGCCATCGCGAACTTGATCTGGTTGGCGAAGTCCGGCCCGCCGATGGTGTAGTTGCCGATGTAGATCTCGTCGGGATCGTGCACCGAGAAGATGCCGCCGTTCGCGGCGAGACCGATGGCGCGCACCTTGTAGACGCCGGCCTTGACGCCCACGAGCTTCGGCGTGGTGGCGTCGAGCGTAAGCGAGCCGCCGCCGGTGTTGCCGCCGGCCTTGGCGGCCGACGTCGCGGCACCGGCCAGGATCTGACCGAGCACCGCGCCCGTGGCCAGGTTACCGGTGGCGGCGAGGATCGTCACCTGCTTGCGATGCAGGCGCGCGTCTTTCTCGTGACGGAGCCAGTCCGCCGAGAGCTTCGGGTAGTTCGAGACGACAGCCATCGCTTAGGCTCCCCTTTTGTACTTGGCTTCGATCTTCGACGCGAGCGACGGGCGCTGCGTGGCGTCCGCGCCGGCGTCAGGCTTGATGCCGGCGGCGTTTCCCCGCTTCGCCATCTCGTTCGCGAGACCGGCGGCGAGCTGCGTTTTGTCGTCAGCGGCAGCCGCCTCGGGCGCGGCGGCCGCAAGCAGCTTCTTGGCCTCGTCGGCCGAGATCTTGGCGTTGCCGGCGAGCTCGCGCGCGAGCTTCGGCTTGCCCTTCGCCTCGTCGCAATCGAGGATCGCGAACACGCGCGTCACCGCCTCGGCGGCGACGTCGGCCTTGGCCGGTTCGGCAGCGGCGGCGGGGGCCGCAGCGGCCGGCGCGGCCGGCGCCTTACCGGCCATCCCCACGAGGGCGGCCGTGATCTGCGCTGCGAGGTTCGTCTCTCCCTCCGCAGCAGCCTGGTTTGACATGAGCTTTGCTCCCTTGGTCTTGCCCGCGGAGGGCGTTTCGTCCGGAATTTCCCGTCCGGGCGGCGGGTTACGCGAGGCGGGCGCGAGGCCCGCCTTTGAACCGGGCTCGGTCCTGGCTTTGCGCTTCGACTTGACGCCCGCGGCGCTCTTCTCGATGCGCTCGACCATCTCCTCGAGCGTCTCGACACGATCGGCGAGCCCCGCCGATACGGCGTCGTCGTCGGCGAAGCAGCGCGCATCGGTCTCGCGCACCTCCTGCTCGCTCATCTCCGGCCGGTGCTTCGCCACATGAGCGACGAAGCGCTCGTAGTCGCGGTCGATCTCGTACTGCCGCTCGGCGGCCTCGCCGTCGGTGAGCACCTTGAACACCGAGCCGTCACCCTTGGCGGCGCCGCGGCTGAACGCCCGCACCTGAATTCCGTCGCGCTCGAGCATCTCAGCGTAGGAGACATGTGCCGCGCGCACGCCGATCGAGCCCACCTGCCCGCCGGGCACGATCGAGAGCTCCTCGGCGATGCAGCCGATCCAGTAGGCGGCCGAGAACGCGTAGTCATGCGCGATGGCGTGCACCGGCTTTTTCTCGGCGAGATCCTCGAGCGCCTCCGAGCAGCCGCGGATGCCGAGCACCACGCCGCCCGGCGAGTAGAGGTCGAGCACGACGCGCTTCACGTCGTTGTTTGTTGCGAGGCGCCGGAACTGCTCGGCGAGGCCTTCGTAGGAATTGAGGCCCCAGAAACTGCCCATGACCGGATAGCGATTGACGAGCAGGCCATGCACCTCGAGGATCGCGGTCCCCTTCTCGGTGTGGCGCGCACCTGTGTTTCGGTTGCGCGGCAGCGAGAAGCGGTTGGCGACGATCTGTTCGACGAGACTGTCGAGATGCGCCTCGTGCATCGCCATCGGCTGGCCGACGATCTGGCTCTGCAGCCAGAAACCGAGATCGGCGTGCGCCGTCCCAGGCGACTGCGCCTGCAGCTGAATTCCACTCGGCATGTGTGCGGGTTCCTAGCGCCGATCCGGCGTGCGGTAGGCCTTGACCTGGATCGCCTGGCCAGTCTTGGAGCGGCGCGTGTAGCCGGCCGTCTCGCCGTCGGGCTTCTTCATGGCGGAGGACGCGACCACGACCGGCGCCGGCGCCTTGGGCGTCTCGCTGGCCTTGCGCTCCGCACCCTCGTTGAGGAAGGCCTTGGGCTTCGAGCCCGCAGCCGCAGCGGCGACAAACAAACTGATGCCGGTTGCGATCAGTCCCTTGCCGAACATCTTGCGCCCCGAACTCGCAATCCGATCCGTCGCGTCGGCGAGACCGGCGCCGACCAGCGCCGTACCGGCGAACATCGTCGCGATCTGGCCCGTGCTCAACTCGCCTTTTTCCGGCGCCGACTGCGCCCCCGGCTCCGCCGCGTTGGCGTTGCCGCCGAACAGCGCGTCGGCCAGTAGCACGCCACCCGTCGCCATGGCTGCAGCCCCACCGGCCCTCAGGACGCCCTTGGTCACACGGCCGAGGCTCGGTGACTTGGCTTCGGACATCATGATCTTGCCCATGACGAGTCCGCCTGCGCCGTTGACGCCCTTCAGCACATCGCCGACGACGTCTCCGCCGCTCGCATCCGCCTTCGCCGCGTCCGCGCGCACCTCGGCCGAGGCCTCGCGCGCCGCGTCGGACCAGCCGAGCAGCTCGCCGACTTTCTTGCCGGCCGCCGTCACCGTGTCGCTGATGACGCCCGCCACGCCGCCCTGGTCGGCCAGCGCATCGTTGGCCATCGGCGCGATGCCGAACGTGGCGAAGTTGATGGCGCCGACCGCCGCGCCGCTCGCCACCGCCTCGGCCTCGCCCGCGCCGCGTGCCTTGGCCTCGTCGTAGGCCGTGACGCCGCCCATCGACACCACGTCGCCGGCGGCGAGCGCGGCTTTCTTCGTCGATTCCCCGCTGCTCTCGCCGGCCGCGGCGCTATCGTTGAAAGCCGTGTAGGCCGCCACGCCCGCGAGCACCGGCACCAGCACCTTCGACGCCTTCGCCAGCATGCCGGGACCGGCGGCCTTGGGAGCCTTCGGCGCCTTGCCCTTGAGGTTGCCGCGCGCCGTCTCGACGTCGACCAGCGCGCCGGCGTCCGGCATCACGGCCGACGTCGCGCGCTGAACCATGCGCGTGCCGACCGTGGTCACGGCAGCCGCGCCGAGGCCGACCGAGACGCCGTTGAGGATCTCGGAGGCGGTCTCGTTCTCGGTGTTGGCGGCGACGATGCGCGCCGCGATGGCCTCGGTGGCGAGAAACGCGGCCGTAACGCCGCCCACGGGGCCTCGCTGGCTCGCGAGCTTGAGCTTGTCGGCGACGCGCACGCCGGCGGCGAGGCGCGCAGGATCGGTCGAGCCGCGCACCTTCTGCGCCACCTTGCCGAGCTGGCGATTCTTCGCGCGCGAGGCCGTCTCGACCTTCGCCTGGATGGCCTCGGCCTTCTTGGCGCCGTACACCATGCCCGCCGCGAGTGGCACGCCGATGGTCGCCACGTGACGCAGCTGCTCGGACAGCGACTTGTCGGCCTCGCGGCGCTCGTCGGCCCGCTTGTCGCGCCGCGCCTCGGCTTCGAGCTCGAGCCGGCGCGTCTCGGTCTTGGCCTTCTCGGCTTCGGCCTCTGCCTGCTTGGCCTGCGCGTCCGCCTTCTTCGCCTCGACCGTGTTTTTCGACGTGCCCTGCTTCTTTTTCTTCTCTGCGGCCGCCGCTTCCGAACCGCCAGCATCCATCAGCGCCAGCGCAGTGCCGACACCGAGCGTGACGGCCAGCGCGGCCGCGCTGCGGCCGCCGACCGCCGCCTGCTTCGCCAAAAACATGCCGAGATTTCCCAGGCGCTGCGAAATGCTACCCAGGATCTTGTCGGCTGAGCCTTTCGCGATCGGATGGTCGATCGCCTTCGCGAAAGCTTGGCTTTCCGCAGCCGTCAGGCCGGCCGCCTTGATCTCGCGATCGAGAGCGGCCAGACCGTCGCGAGTCGGCTTGGCCATCGTTTCGGTGAAACGCGCTGCCAGATCATCGACCATTGAGGCCATCGGATTTGCTCCCATCCCCTTGATCATCCGATCCGACGCGCCTTGACGGCGCGCGCGCTCGGCCTTGGACACTTCGACTTTCTTCATGCCGCGCTGCTCGCGCACCGGCAGCGCATCGAGCGCCGCGATCGCCGCTTCCTTGGACGCGAAGCGGCGCCCGAAGCGGTTCTCCGCCATGGCCAGCACGCGGTCGGCGCGCATGGCCTTCCAGTTGCGCGGCCGCGGCTCAGCCATCGGTCTTTTCCTCGGGCTTCTTCTTGCCCTTGCCGGCGTCCGGCTCGGCCGCCATCGGCGGCATCACCGGCTCGCCCGGCAGCGGCACGCCATACTCGCGCATGAACGCGATCTCGCGGCCCTTCTGCCGGATCTTGGCGCGCCAGTCGTCGCCCTCCTCGGCGCCGAGCTCCTCGAGCGTGTCGAGGCCGAGGTTCCAGCCGGCGAGCTGGCCCGCGCGCTCCTTGGTGGGGTCCAGCATCGGCGGACCCCAGGTCATGAACACGCCTTTGCAGAGCGCCGGCAGCGCGTCGTAGAACTCGAACGGCTTGATGCCCTTGGGCAGGGCCAGCGCGCCCGAGTGCACCGCCTCCTCCATGAAGCACTGCACCATCGGCATGCCGAGGTCATAGACGAGCTCGCCGCGCGACACCTCGTGCACGCGCCAGTTGGTGGCGACCGACATGCGCGCCGACGAGTAGTTGACCTCGCTGTAGTCCTGCGACACCGAGATCGGATCGCCGCCGAGGCCGGCCGAGAACTCCTTGACCGCCGACTTCGTGAACTCGGCGGCGGAGGAGCCCTTGTTGCCGGGCGACACGAACTGCAATTCGTCGCCGGGCACGAGGTGCGCGATGCGCCCGCCGTCGAAGCCGGTGATGCGTGCTTCCCCATAGTAGCCGGCGGCGGTCGCGAGCTGGTCGAGTGTCGCGGCCTGCATCGGGTTCACGGGATCGCCGTTCTCGTCGACGTCGATCTCGGCGCCGAGAGACTGAATCGCCTGCGCCCAGTCGGCGCTCGACTTGATGACGAGCGCGTGCATGGCCTGCATGATGGCGGAGGCGAGGTCGGCCTCGCTGAACTCCTGCTGCATCTTCATCGAGCGGATCACGGTCGTGAATTCCGTGATGCCGCGCGTCTGCTCGGCGCGCTCGGCGAGGAACGAGTGCATCATGACGGGGCGGCCCCAAGCCGTCTCGCGCATGTGGAACGACCAGGTGTTGGCGCGCGCCGCGTCGAGTAGACTGATGTCGGCCGGATGCCCGTTGCGGATGTAGTAGCCGACCGGCGCCTGGTGCTCGTCGAGCGCCACGCCAGCCCGCAGAAACGGCGAATCCGGCTTGCCGTGCGGGTTCGAAAGCCGGTCGATGTCGACCAGCTTGAAGCAGGTTTTCCAGCGCCGGCGCTCGTCCCACTCGGCGCCGCACAGCACCTCGCCGTCGATCATGCGGATGCTGACGGCGAGCCGCATCATGGCCGAGAAATTGCGCTTGCGCGCCGCGTCGATCTGCGCGCCAGGACCGTGCGCGTAGGCGTCCCACACGCGGTCGAATTGCGCGCCCCAACGGTCGGCCTCCTCCTCGTCGATGCCGAGGAACTCATAGTCGACCTTGGACGCGTAGCGCAGCCGCTTGCCGACCTGCGCCAGCGTCGCCATGCGCACGATCTGCTTGCCGTACGGGTGGTTCCGGTAGAGATCCCGGGCCCGGGCGCGCGCCTTGGCATGGTCGCGCAGAATTTCGGCGTCGACCGAGCGCAGCGCCGGCTGCCAGCCGGAGAACTGCCGGTCGAACTGCGCCGCCGCCGTGTAAGGCGAGCCGCCGGCGCGCATCATACGCGATGCCAGCACCTCGTGCACGGGCATCCGCCGCGCGACGGGACGTGTTGCCTGAGCTTGCATGCCGCCGCCTCAGTGCCAGAACCGCGCGGGCGGACCGCGCTCGACGACGGGTTGCCCGAGATCGCTCAGCTGCGGGTAGCCGCAGCCGCGGAACCAGAGCGAACGGTAAAGCCGGATCATTTCGTTGAGCGACGCCGGCGAGAACGACGTCTGCTTGTCCTTGTGCCCGGCCTGACTCACCTGCTTGCCGGTCGCGCGCGCGATGATGGCAGTGTAGAGCTGACCGATCTGCACGATCTTCTCCTCCTGCGTCGTCATCGGTGGAACATCCTGGCGATGGCCGCAGGGTCGCGGCGGGGTTTCTTGGGTGTCACCTTCGCCAGCACGGGCGCCGGCGGCAGCGATTTCTTGACGGACTTGGCCAGCACTTTCGGCTCTTCGGCGGGCGCCGGCTCGTCCTCGGGCTTGGCCGCGAGAATTTTCGAGCCGCGGATCTTCCACGGCAGGCTTTTGCGCGCCGCGAGCGCATAGACGATGGTGTCGAGCGCCTCGTTTCGCTGGCCGTTCTTCTTCACCCACACGCGATAGGGCTTGCCCTCGCGATAGCGCGTCTCGACCCGCTCGACGGTCAGCTGCTCGTAGTAGTCCGAGCCGAAGCCCTCCGTGCCCGACTCCTCGGACGGGAGCGGGAAATGGATAAAGCCCGGGTTCGGCTCGCCCGGCGCCCTCGCCGGGATCTTCAAGCGGCCGTAGATCGCGTCTTTGGCGGTGTCGACACCGATCAAATACACAGAGCCGTATTTCGACCGCGACTGACGCACTGGCCAGATCATCCTCGCGCCGTTTGCGCCGTTGATCTGGTAGATGCGCCGCGCGAGCCGCGAGCGGCAGAACGCGTGCACCTGGGCGGCAAAGTGGCCGCCAGCGTCGACGCACGCCGCTCGGACACGCACCAGTCGCCCGCTCACGGTCTGCAGCGGCTCCTTGAGCAGCTCGTCGAGCTCCTCCCACACGGTCTCTTGCGCGGGATCGCCGAACAGCACCTCGTAGCGGGCGGCCCACGCCTCGTCGTCGGCACCCCAAGCGACGATTTGCACCTCGAGGCGGTTGTCCTGAACGTCGACGCCGGCCGTCGCGAGCACCGCCTCATCCGGCAGATCATCCGGGCCATACGGCTCGGCGCGATTGGCGACGCCTTCCTTGTCGACCGTCTCGCCCTGCTCCTCCCAGGTCTCCGCCAACACGGTGTTGGTGAAAACCTTCATGAGGTTCGGATCGGGGTAGGTTCCCGGCAGCTTGCCGTAGGCCGTCAGAAACTCCGTCACCATCTTGTCGAGCTTCACCCAGCTCGAGTAGAGCTGCGAGAGGTGGAAACCCGCGATACCTCGAAACGGCGCGGTCGCCTTCCAGCCAGCGCCCTTGCGCGGCGCGACCGAGACGGCGTGCCAGCGCTCGGCGTCGGTCCAGAGCTCACCGCACTGCTCGCACTGATAGTGCGCGGTCTCGGGATGGTGAACGTGTTTCCCGTCCTCGCCCTTGACCTTGTCCCACTTCACTTGCTCCCACCGCAGCGTCTGCGCGTGGTTGCACTTGTGGCAACAGACGTAGTAGCGCCGCTTGTCTGAGCGCGCGTACTCGCGCTCGATCGCCGACTGGCCTTTCACGGTAGGGCTCGATCCCTTGAACCGCTTGCGGTTCCAGAACGTCTCCTGGCGCTTCTCGGCGAGCTTCATCGGATCGCCTTCGGTGCCGGCTGACGCCGGGTAGCGATCGGTCTCGTCGCAGAGCACGAGCTTGATCGGACGCGAGGCGATTTCCGCCGGCGCATTGGCACCGATGATCGCCAGGCGCCCGCCCGGAAACTCCTTCGACAAAATCGTGTTGCCGCTGTCGCGCGACTTCGGATCGCGCACCTTGCCGGCGAGACGCGGCGTGTCGCGCAGCATCGGCGCCAGGCGCGCCTTGCTCCACTCCTCGGCCATGGCCTTCGTCGGCTGCATCAGCAGCATCGGCGACGGATCTTGATCCATCGTGTAGCCGATGATGTTGCCGAGCACGGCCGTAAAGCCGATCTGCGTGCCCTTCTGGAGCGCGATCTCCTCGACCAGCGGCTCGTTGAAGCAATCCATGATCGCGCGCATGGGCTCCATGCGCGAGGTCCGCCACTGCCCGGGCTCGGCACTGTCCTCGGGCGAAAGGATACGGTACTTGTCCGACCACTCGGACACTGTGAGCTTCGGCGGCGGCGCACAAAGAGTGAACGCCTGGGCGATGATATGGGCGAGTGCCGGGTGTACGTGCCGAAGATCAAGATGCGGCGGCGCGGACCTCGACTTTTGCGAGATCGGCGAGCGCCTCTTCGATGTTGTCACGGATCACTCGCTCGACGGCGGGAATGGACTTCATGCCCGCCACCAGGGGTGCAGCTTTCGACGGCACCGCGCCTAGCCTCGTTTTCATGATGATGACCGCCGAGTGCATGACACCGGCAATCTGATCGACCGGCACGAGCGAGCCTCGCATCTCTGCGGCTTCCATCTCGGCCTTGTCGGCGCGCGCCTTGAGCAGACGCGCGTCCTCGTTCGACTTGATCGCCTGGCCCTCGCCCCCGCCGCGCCCAGCCGCGACGGTGCGCAGGTGCTCGCAGTAGATCGGGACGATCTCCTCAATGTCGTACTCGCCTTTTTCAGCGTCAGGGATCACGCCCTCGTCCCTGAGCTCACGAAAGCGGCGCTCCGAGATGCCGAGGAGCTTCGCGCAATAGGCCTGCGTGGCCATGTGGCGGAATCCCCCCTGAAAAGTTTCGAAACTAGCGACCCCTCGCGGTCGGGCGTGACCCGGGTTGGGTGGGTCGGGCGGGAAGGACCCGCGCGACCTACCTGCCGAAGGCGGTGGCGACTGCGCGTTGGGCATGCGCAGGGAAGCGCGTACGTATGCCAGCCACGCTGCGGCGCGCGAAATCCTCGTAGAACGCGAACCGCTTGCCCAAATGCGCACCACCTTTGAACGCGAAATAGAGGTGCAGCCGGCCGCCCTTGCCCACGAACAGGCCCTTGGCCGTCTTCCTCACGGCGCGCGCGCTGAAACGGCGCTCCAACTCCCGCGCCCACGGCGTCTTGCCCCGCGCATGCAGCCTGACCCGGCTCAACACGGGGACGGCCAGCGTACCCGAGTGGGTCTTTGCGCCACCTTGTGCGAGAACGGCCAGGTCTGCCTTACCCAGGGCGTCGAAGACGCCGGCCGACAACTTGGCCTTGCTAGCCTTCTCGACGTTGATCGGCGCGAGCGTCAGCCCGGCGTTGCGCTGGGTGAACGCCG
>JBFXEP010000002.1:0-35920 GCA_050179995.1 Hyphomicrobium sp. | reverse complement strand
AGAAGAAAACGAAATAAAATCAACGCAATAAGTTGCATGGATAACGCAAAGCACTAAGAAATTTAAGTATCTTATTAAACATCGAACACCTAAAATAGGAGCAAGTGATTTGCGCTCGCCGGCGGCCGAAACCGCTCGCACGACATAGGAGACGACCATGACCCTGATGACGCGCGCCGTGACGGCCTTCGCCGTCCTCTCGCTCGCGGCCATTCCGGTCGGGGCCCTGACCATCAAGAACACGTCCTCGAGCGACGTGTCGATCGGCGTCGACAACGGCACCGACGAGGCCGTCTATCAGATCCCGGCCGGCGGATCGGTCGATGTGAAGCAGGATTGCAGCAACGACTGCGCCGTGACGGGCCCCTGGGGCTATTCCCGCCTTCTTTCGCAAACCGACACGCTCGAGACCGACGGCGGCTCGCTCGTGACGGCGGATGCCACGCCGCCTTCGCAGGGCCTTGTGCCTCAGAACCCGGTGACCGACGCCGAGGCCTCCGCTGCGCCGGCGCCGGCAGCCGAGGAGGCTCCCGCCGCCAAGCCCGCGCGCGTCTATCGCAAGCGCGAGGCGGCCGCCAAGCCCGCCAAGAAAGGCCCGGGTGCCGGCTCCTTCGAGCTGCTGTTCCTGGGACCCGGCAAGTAGCAGGTACAAAAAAGCGCCCTCTTCGAAAGAGGGCGCTTCATAGCGTTGGCAGGCCCTGAGACTAGCGCGACAGCTTGATGACGGCCGAGCCCTTGCTGCTGGTGAGCCGCACGGTCTGGCTCCGCCCGCTGACCGAGATCTGGATCTTGCCCGAAGCGTCGAACTCCGGATTGTAGAACGTGCCCCGGTACGTGCTGCCCGAGCCGCGGATGAAGGCGGTCTGCGAAACCGTGCCCGACTGCGTGGCGCAGGTCGCGCTCACGTCGTAGGCGGACTTGCCGCTCGGGCTGAAGGTGGCGCGGCAGCGCGCGCGCTCGGTGGCGCCACCACTGAACGTCACTGTGCCCCCGCCCTTCCACGAGCCGGAAAGATCGGCCGAGGTGGCGTTGGCAGCGCCCGACGCGACCAGAACCGCGCCAAGGCTCAAAGAGAGAAACAGGCTCCGTGCGGCGTACTGCATCAGTCTCCCCTATGTGTTCTGCGCCGGCCTACGCCGGGCGATTCTCCACATTATACGCGCGAACCCGTTTCCCGGACCGCGCGCGGCTCAACAAAATCTGTGCGCTCGCCGCGCTGCCGCAAGAGCCTCGGGCAGCGCGGCCTCGAGCACGTCCAAGTCCTCGTCGCGCCCGCACGAGATGCGAATGCAGCGGTCGAGCGGCGCCACGGCGGGCTTCCGCGCGAACACGTCGCGCGAGAGGATTTCATCGAGCACAGAGCGCGCGAATGCGCCGTCATGGCCGCAATCGATGGTGACGAAATTGGCGCCCGACGGCAGGGGAATGAGCCCATGCCTGCGTGCGATGCTTGCGATCCGCTCGCGTGCACGGCCGATTTTCCGAACCGCCTCGGTTAGATAGGATTGGTCATGCAAAGCCGCTAGGGCCCCGATCTGCCCGACGCGATTGATACCGTAATGGTTTCTTACTTTTTCGAAGACGCTGACGAGGTCTCCATCCCCCAGCGCGTAGCCGATGCGCGCCCCGGCGAGGCCGTAGGCCTTCGAGAACGTCCTGAGCCGCAGCACCTGCGGATTGGCGACATCGACCGGCGGGATGGCGCCGGCGGGCGCCGTGTCGCAGTACGCCTCGTCGAGCAGGAGCAGCACGCCATCGGGCAGCCCGGCGCAGAGACGGGCGAGATCGTCCGCCCCCCACCAGGAGCCCATCGGGTTGTCGGGATTGGAGACGTAGAGCGCCACCGCTCTCTTCTCGCGCGTCGCCTCGAGCAGTTCGTCGAGATCCTCGCGGTCGGCCTTGTACGGCACCTTGACCAGCGTCGCGCCCTGCGCCGCCACATGGAAGTTGAAGGTCGGATAGGCGCCGTCCGAGGTGACGATGACGTCGCCCGGCTCGGCCACGGCGCGCACCGCAAGCCCCAGGAGCCCGTCGATGCCCTCGCCGATGACGACGTTCTCGGGCGCTACGTCGTGATGCCGTGCCAGCGCCACCCGGAGGTCGTGGCTTTCCGGGTCCGAGTACTTCCAGCTTTCGCCGCACGCCTCTTCCATCGCCCGCACGGCGGCCGGGCTCGGCCCGAACAGGCTTTCGTTGGCGCCGAGGCGGGCCGCGAACGGCCGCCCGCGCGCCCGCTCCTGCGCCTCGGGCCCGACGAACGGCACGAGCTTGGGAAGCTCCCGGATGATGCGCGTCAGCGGCGGCTTCTTCCCCATCACGCAGCCTAGATCAATCCGAGCTCGAGCAGCGCACGCCGCATGTCGGCCGGCAGCGCGCCGAGATCGGCACTGCCGCGACCGAGGTCGTCCGGCGCGTCGTCGCCGGCAAGGTAGCGCCAGCCCTGGAACGCCCGCCGCGGCACCGGTCGCACCGCGACCAGCTTGCGATCGAGCATGATGAGGCAGCACGGCGAGCCGTCGTCTTTCGTGCCCTCCTCGAAGCCGGTGATCCTCTGGCGCACCTGCACCATGCCCTTGATCACCCAGTAGAGCGAGCCGCCGTCCAGGATCTCGGCCTGCCGCTTCGGCGTCTGCAGCGTCGTATGAAAGATGCGCGGCTTCTCCTTGCACGCCTTCTGCTCGCCGACGCGCTGGTCCTGCCACGTCTTGAGCTCCTCGATCGAGGCGACGCCGACGCAGAGCTTGATGATGTGGAGGGCCATGCGGAGGCGCGCTCACTCGTCGCTGCAGAACCCGGTGTACTGGCCGAACACGGGGCTGCCGACGATACCGAGATGGCGCGAGTGCACGGCCGGATGCTTCCCGGTCGTCTCGTCCTTGTCGTAGACCGTCGTCAGGTTGAGGAAGCCCTCGTTGACCACCTCGAGGAAGTGGTTGGCGTTGATGGCGCGCACCACGCTGACCTTGCCGGCCACCGCACCCGGTGCCGCCTTGAGCGTCGCCGTCTGCTTCTCGAGATCGATGTTCTCGATCGTGAACGCGAGCGGGGCGGGCGGCTTCGAATGGAAGGCACCGGCGTCGTAGCTCCACGACGCACCGTCCGCGAAAGAGCAGGAGAGGTTCTTCGGGTTGTCGTCCGCGGCGGCGGCGAGTGAAATAGAGAGGAACCCGGCGACGGCGCCGAGCGTCCGGGAAACCGTCGATCCGAGCTTCATGGGCGTCCCCCGAGAACGGCCGCGCGCAATCGAGGCGGGCGGCGAGGCCAATGCCAGAGCGAGGCGTAGCCCGGCGGACGGATCGGGGTCAACAGGCCGGACGCCGCGCTTGCCTTGCCAGCGTTGCATCTGGGCCATGGTCGCGCCGCCTTTTGCCGCGACAATTTTGTGAATGGCCACAAAGGCCTCCAAACTTCTGGAAATCGGAGGTATTCGGTTCTCCATGTGGATTCGGATGCGAGCATACGGATGGGCCGGGCTGGCGTCGCTGGCCATGAGCGCATGTGCGTCGCAGAGCGGCATGATCGCGCCGCCGGGAGGCCCCGTCGCCGAGACCGTGGCCAGGCTGCCGTCGAGCGGCGCCTATGCCCTCTCGCCGGAGGAGCTGGCGCTCGATTGCAGGAAGCTCACCGGCCGCATGGCGGTGCGCATTGTCCAGATTCGCGATTTCCAGTCCCGTGCGCAGACGACGTCGCTGTCGCGCGGCATTCAATCGGCGTCGAAGCCCGCCTTCGGCGGCTCCGGCGAAGGCAGCGATCCCGAGGGCCGCTATGCCCGCGACCGCGCCCAGCTCACCGCCTACAACGCGCGCCTGGCCGAGAAGAACTGCGCCAACTTCGATCTCGACGCCGAGCTCGCTCCCGGCGCCAAGGACCCGCCCCGCACGCGCAAGGTCAACCGCTCCTAGACCTAAGGCGCCGGGAACAGCGTATCGGTGCGGCCGAGCACGCGGGAGGCGATGAGCCCCAGCCATTCGTTGACCCCGAGGTCGAGGCGCTGGAGCCCCTGCGGGATGCGCTCGAAGAAGCGCAAGAGATCCTCGGCCCCGCGCATCCGGTAGTCGACCGGATAGGCGATGACGTCGAAGCCCGCCTTGCGGAACAGCCCGACCGCGCGCGGCATGTGGGAGGCACTGGTGACGAGATACCACCGCTCGCCTGCGGCGGGGCGCACCAGGTCGCGCGTGAAGAGCGCGTTCTCGTAGGTGTTGCGCGACCGGCCTTCGAGGATCACCCGCTCCCGCGCGACGCCGGCCTCGGCAAGAAAGTCGGCAACGGGGCCTGTCGCCTCCACGTTGCGCGCCATGAGCCCGCCGACACCGCCCGTGAACACGACCTTCGCCTGCGGATGGCGAAGCGCGAAACGCAGGCCTTCCGTCACCCGCTCGGCCGCCTCGTTGAGGCCTAGCCCGCCGCGCCCCGCCGACACCCAGCCATCCTCGAACCCGCCGAGCAGGATGATGCCGTCGACCCGCTCACCCGGCGCGGGCGCCGGGACGCCGGCGAAGCGCTCTTCGAGCGGCAGCACGAGAAAGTTGCCGAGCGGCGTGAAGCCGCCCGCCAGCAGGACCAGCACCCCAGCCCACGCGAGGCTCCGCGCGCGCCGGCTCGCCGCGCCGTGCCGCATCATGACCAGCCCGCCAAGCAGGGCGAGCACAGCAACCGACGACGGCTGCGCCATGAGCCCCAAAATCTTCGAGAGCGCGTAGGGCATGCGCTAGCCCGGCGCAGATGAGGCGCGGCCTACTGCGGGCACGAGACCTTGCGCATGTTGGACTTGTCCGCGTAGCCCTCGAGCGAGCCCTTGCGCACCGCGCACCAGAAGCCGCGCGGCGTGCAGAAGAGATAGCGCTTCTCCAGGATGTCGCCGCGACGTGCGACGCCGATGACGTCCGCGGTGCTGTACGGCCGGGCGCGGATGTTGAGATGGGCGGCCGTGACCTTGAAGCAGCCGTAGGTGGCGGCATCAGCGTCCGTGGCGAGCGGAGCCGCAAGGCCGGCGCTGGCGGCGAGAGCGAGGCCGGCGAGTGCAAGCAATGATTTGGGAGACATGACTGACCTCTTTGAGAGCCGGGCCGGAAAATGCGCCCAGCTTGGGCGGCCGGGGTGGCCCGCGCCACGCTCTAATGCCGATTGCGGATAAAAGTGTGACTGCGGGCGATCTGAATTTTGCCCGAAGGCTTAACGCGGACCACGAATCCCTGCGATGATCGGCTCATGAATGATGACACGCCGAATCCCGCCGCGCCGCCCACGGCATGGCCTTGGCCGCCGATCCTGCTCGCAGCCCTCGTGGCGGCGGCAGTCGGGCTCGGCATCGTCGCCCCGCTCGCCTGGCCGGGCGAGGACGACACCATGGCGCATGTGGCGGGCCTTGGCCTCGGGCTCGCCGGCCTCGCGCTCTTCGCGTGGGCGGCTTGGACGCTGCGGCGCCACAACACCACGATCCTGCCCGACAAGGCCGCCGACGTGCTCGTCACCGACGGCCCCTTCCGCTTCCGCCGCAACCCGATCTACGTCGCCCACGTGCTGATCCTGCTCGGCATCGCCGAGGTCACGCACAACATCTGGTTCGCCGTCGCCGCCGTCGCCTATGTGCCGCTCGTGTCGTGGCTCGCTGTGCTGCCCGAGGAGCGCCATCTCGAAGCGCGTTTCGGCGACGCCTACCGCGCCTACAAGGCCAGGACACGCCGGTGGATTTGACGATGCGGAGCGGCAAGGAGAGCGCGCCGTGAGCATCGACTACGGCGACATGGAGCGGCAGTTCCTCGCCACCTTGAAGGCCGACAGCGGCCGCGCGCTCGACGAATGGATGGCCGCCATTGCCGCCCAGGGCCTGACGCACAGGAACGACATCATCGACTGGCTGCGCCGCCAGGGGTTCATGTGGTCGAAGGCCTCCTGGCTCGAGCGCATCCACAACAACGGCGGCAAGCCCATCTACGGCGATGCGGCCGCGGGTGCACGGCCCGCTCCCCGCCCGCGCCGCGCCGCGCCGCGTCCGCGCCCCACAATGCCGCCGCCCGCCAGCGCACATCCGCCGGTGAGCGCACCTGCGCCGGCTCCGCCGCCCGCGCCCGTCGCAACGGCACCCATAGCGGACCAGGCCGGCCTCGACGCGCTGCTCGCGCGCGCCAAGGCCTACCGGCCGCTCGCCGTCTTCATCATCGCCGAGATCAGAAAGCAGGTGCCCGACGCAGCCGTGACGGCCCACGACGGCCATGTCGCCTTCCGTCGCAACGCCGCCGACTTCGCGCTCCTCGTCGTTTCCGCCAAGGAGCTCCGCCTCGCCCTCGCGCTCGCTGGCCCGCCCCGCGACGCCACGCTCGCACCCGCCAAGCTCGCAGGCCTGCGCGGTGCGCCGGCGATGACGCACATGGCCGTGCTCACCGACGCCCGCCAGGTGACGCCACCCCTCCTCGCCTCCATTGCACAAGCCGCTGCGGGCACTTAGCTCCCTGCTAGGCACGCGCCGCACGCACGCCAACATCGATTTGCCTGAATTCCAGGGCTTGATCGGGGCCGCCCGAGGAGGCGACCGTGACCACACCCAAATCCCGCGCTGATCGCTTAAAGCGCCTTTCCATCGCCGCCTTCGCCATCGCGCTCGCCACGTCGAGCGTGGCCCGTGCAGAGCCAGCCGAGGACCGCCTCGGCGAGTTCCTCCGCTCAGGCGAGGCCGCCACCCAGCCGCCCGCAGAGCCCGCCGATCCGCGCGAGGGCGATCCCTCCTACGAGCAGGCCCGCACCCTCATGCGCGCCATCGACGACGTCCTGAGCGACGTTGCCGAGGAGCGCGCCGAGGCCAAGAAGCTGCCCGCCAAGGACGAGTTTCTGGTCACGCCGCTCTGGACCGAGACCCGCGAGGATCGCGAGAACCGCGTCCGCCAGTTGCTCGACGCCACGCTGGCCATCGTCACCGATGCGCCCGTGGTCGAGGTGCAGAAGCGCATCGAGGCGCACCGGCGCAACATCCGCGACCTCGAGGCCGGCATCGTCACCCTGAAGGAGAAGCAGCTCACCGCACCCACGGACGCCATGCTGCCCGGCGTGCTGACCGACACGGTCGCCAGCCTCGCCGACAAGATCAGGGATCACAAGGCGCGGATTGCGGAGAATGAGGCGGGGATCAAGGCCGCCAAGGCGGAGATCGCCGACGCCCTCATCAAGTCTGGCGTCGACCTCGCCCCCGACCAGCTCGAGCTCCTGCTCGACGGCGTGCTGTCGGGCGACCTCGTGCGTCTCGTCGCGACGTTCCACGCCGCCAAGCTCATCGACGGGCAGCTGGCGAAGCTGATGACGGCCACCGCCGAGAACCCGGGCGCCGCACGCAAGTACTTCGCCATGCACGCAGCCCTCTTCGCGCTGCTCGTGCATGCGCAGGACGCGACGATCAGAAAGATCGACACGCAGTACATGCCGAAGCTCGACGCCATCCTCAAGGATCTGGCGGCGGCCAAGGCCAAGACCATCGAGCTGATGCGCGCCGAGAACCGGCCCGACCAGCAGCGCGCGCTCGAGGCCAACCGCGACAGCCAGAAGCTCGCCGAGGAGGCGGCCCGGGGCTATCGCCGCTATCTGGCCCAGCAGCGCGAGCAGATAGCCGCCGCCCGCACGCGTGCGACGCACGATCTGCGCATCGCCGACAACACCTTCGACACGGTGGAGGCGAGCCTCGAGCTCCGCAACCTGATGCGCGACAGCGCGACCTCGTTCGAGGCCATCCAGAAGCTAGAGGCGCCGACCTTCGAGCAGATCTTCAAGAACGAGGAGCTGCGCCGCGAGTTCGAGAACCTGACCCGCAAGCTCGACGCCCCGACGAGCTAGGCCAAGCGACCCTCGCTGACGCGTATCCGCACCCAGGCATCCGCTCGCACGTTGAGACTTGCGTGGGTGCCGGCCATCCATGCGAAGCATGGCTCCGCCATGACGCCGGCATGACGGTGGTTGTAGCGGAAGCCGTTCGCCCCCCTCCTGACGTCATCCCGGCGCAGGCCGGGACCCACGCCAGCCAGACGGAAGTGCACCGGCAGCGGTTTAGCGTAGCGACCGACCGCAGCGCCATGCAACCAAAAGTCCGACAAGAAGCACGACAAGACAAAACCTAGCCGCCCTCACATCGAGGACTTGCCGAACCACACGCGCATCAGTGCACGCCAGCGCCGTCCCCAGGTCACGCTCTCGTCCGAGAGCGCATCGAGGAATTCCGACAGCCGCCGCGACTTGACCACCGTATACAGGGTGAGGAACGCCGTCGGCACGAAGACGGCCAAGAACGCCGCCACGCGCCACCAAGTTGGCTCCTGCGTCCAGTCGAAGAGGTTCATGCCGATGAAGCCGGTGGTCACCGTGCCGACGAGGCCGAACGTCGTCACCACGGTGAGGCGGACCACGGTCTCGTTCTGCTTCCGCGTCGCCTCGACCTCGAGGAAGTTGCCCATGTCCTGCAGCTCCTCGCGTACCTCGTCGTACAGGTCGTCGAGCTTGAGGTGCCGGCGCGTCATGTCGAACAGCTCGTGGATCTGCGCCTGGTGCGAGATGTTGTGGAACCAGTAGCGATGCGCGAAGCGCAGGAAGTTCTCGTGCGCGTTGCGGATTTCCCGGCGGAAGATGCGGTTGGCCTTGGCGTTGGTGATCTCGAGCCGGCTCACGGCCGCCACCAGCCGGTCCGAGAACATGAGCAGCGCCGCGCGCTGGAAGTGCGCGATGAGGAACATCAGGAAGTGCTGATGGCGGAACCGCGACAGCACCCCGTTCTCGAGGTCGACGTAGAACCTGTCCGACGCATCCCCGGTGACGACCAGCGTATCCCCCGAGGCATGGAAGCGCACATTGCCGGAGCCCTGTCCGACACCGGCCGTGAAATTGCGGTCGTAGCAGTAGCGCGTCTCGAAATCGGAAAGGTAGGCGTCCGAATAGGGCAGCGCCCCTTCGCCCGCCTCGTTGCCGAGCGCGAGCCGGATGGAATCCGCCCGCGACAGCGTCTCGGCCCGCTCCACCGCCAGATAGGCCATGTACGGCATGCGGTAGTACTCGAGCTGCCGGTAGCGCACCGGCCCCTTCACGTCGGTGTGGTGCAGCACCAGCGGCGACAGGAGGAAGTCCCAGTGCGCGGCCGTGGTCGGCGCCCGGTGGCGGCAGACGAACGACAGGAACTTTTCGCGGTTCTCGTAGTCGGAGGCCGCGAGTACGCCCCCATCGGCCCCGAGCCACTCGACCTTCCACGGGCAATGGCCGCCGCGTCCGTCCTCCTCCCAGTAGGCCGGGTAGGCGCGCCCGAAGCGGAACATCAGGCTTTGCGCCGTCTCGAAGGCGATGTCGTCGGCGCACACCTCGACGGCCAAGAGCGCAATGTCGATGTCGAAGAAGAAATAGAGGTCGACGTGCGCGATCTTGAGCATGACCGGCGCGTCGCCCTCGTTGAGGACCACGCGCGCGCCCGTCACGTCCGACCGACGCATGACCCGGATCGGGCTTTCGCCGTAGACCTTGCTCACTGAGCGGCCGAGCCCCTGCCCGTAGAGGAAGCGCTGCACCGGCGGCAGGAAGCTCACGAACTCGTTGTAGTGGCGCGCCTGGAACTCGCAGGGGTCGCCGAACTCGTCGTCGATCTCCCGCCAGGGATTGCCGGGGCTGGGCTTCTCCAGCTGCTCCCAATGGTCCTGCATCGGCGCGCCCTCGTCGAGGGGCAGGAGATAGACGGGCCAGAGAAGGACTTGGCGCAGGTGCTTGACGCGCTTTTCCGAGGTCATGGACGGCTCGTCTTCCGATCGGGCGGTTTGAGCGTCTGATAATCACGCGCCGCGCGCCCCGCAAGCGGCAAACCGCACGCTCCTGTTATCAAACCGTCACGTTTAGAGCAGGAACACCGAGGCGAGACCGAGGAAGGCGAAAAACCCAACGCAATCGGTCACCATGGTGACGAACACGCCCGACGCCGGCGCCGGATCGAGCTTGAGCTTGGTCAGGGCAAGCGGAATCAGGATACCGGCCAGCGCCGCCGCCAGCAGGTTGACCACCATGGCCGCCCCGATCACCGCGCCGAGCCGGCTCGATCCGAACCACAGGAACACGATCGTGCCCATGATAACCGACAGGATGAGCCCGTTGAGCAGACCCACCAGCGTCTCGCGCGAGATGATGCGCGGCGCGTTGGTGGAGCCGAGCTTGTTGGTCGCCAGCGCTCGCACCGTCACCGTCATGGTCTGCGTGCCGGCATTGCCGCCCATCGACGCGACGATGGGCATCAGCACGGCGAGGGCCACCATCTGCTCGATGGTGGCATCGAACATCCCGATCACGAACGAGGCCAGCACCGCCGTGCCGAGATTGACGATCAGCCACGGCACGCGGCTCTTGGCCGTCTGCAGCACGCTGTCGCCGATGCTCTCGTCGCCGACGCCGCCGAGCGCCCTCATGTCCTCGTCCGCCTCGTCCTGGATCACCTCCACGATGTCGTCGACGGTGATCACGCCGACCAGCTTGCCGTTGGTGTCCACCACCGGCGCCGAGTAGAGGTCGTAGCGCTCGAACTGCCGGGCGACCTCCTCCTGGTCCGCCGTCGCCAGCACCATGTCGAGATCGGTCTCCATGATGTCGGACACCGGCACGTCGCCCTTGCTGCGCAGCAGCCGCGACAGCTCGACGCTGCCAATCACGCGGAAGGTCGGATCGACGACGAAGATCTCGTAGAAGGTCTCGGGCAGATCGTCCGTCTCGCGCGCGTGCTCGATCACCTGCTCGACGGTCCAGTAGGGCGCCACCGCGACGAAGTCGCTCTGCATCAGGCGCCCGGCCGAGTCCTCGGGATAGTCGAGCTGCCGCTCGAGCACCGCACGCTCGCCCTTGGGCAGCTGGGCCAGAATCTCGTCGCGGTCCTCCTGCTCGAGGTTCTCGATCAGGTAGGCGGCGTCGTCCGTGTCGAGCTCGGTGACCGCGCGCGCGAGGAGCTCGTTCGGCAGCGCCTCCGAGAGCTGGTCGCGCACCGCCTCGTCGATCTCCGACAGCACCTCGTAGTTGAAGGCCGGCCCCAGCGCCTGGATGAGAGCGACACGATGCTCGGGCGAAAGCAGCTCGATGACGTCGGCGAGGTCGCGCGGGTGTAGGTTAATGACGAGCTGCGCCGCGCGCAGACTGTCGCCGTCGTGCAACGCGAGGGCGACATCGCGCACGAGGTCGGCGACGCTCTCCTCGTTGTCGTCCGGCCCGGCCTGCTGCTCCTCGAAGCCCGTCATGAAACTCCTGAACCCCGTAACATTGCGCAAGAAAAACTCCGCGCGTGCTCAGGCTTCGCACTGCGGCGTCAAAATGGCGCCGAGCCCGGCCCGGCCTAGCACAGCCGTCACATCCGCGACACTCCGAACCGTCAAAAGCGGGTGGGTAAGATGTCGAAGCCGATTTAGATACAATCTTTTTTAGGAAGCGTGCTTCAATGTACGGCCGCCTGCGAATGGTGGGAGTATCGGGGAGACGGACGATGAGCGCCAGTCGGTGCAGTTGGCTGGCCATTGGTATTGCGATCGCCGTTGGCGCCGCGACCGCCGCTGGCGATACCGCCCGCGCCGAGACCGGCACCGACACGCCCGCGAGCGCCGCGCCCAACGCCGTCGCCACCCCGGATGGTGCGGGGCCCTCGATCCCCGGCGCCGGCGCAACGGACCTCGAGCTCAAGCCCACCATCGCCGCCCCTGGCTGCAACCGCGCGGACGCGCTCGGCGTGTCGCGCGTGGTCGAGATCGACACCGCGAGCGGCCCCGAGTTCGGCGATCAGTATCACAAGTCCGAGCCCCACCTCCTCGATGAGGGCGAGGTCGTCCTCACCTTCGACGACGGCCCCATGCGCCGCTACACGCTGCCGATCCTCGATGCGCTCGACGAGGAGTGCGTCAAGGCGACGTTCTTCTCCGTGGGCCGCATGGCGATCGCCGACCCGGCGACGCTGCAGGAGGTCGCCCGCCGCGGCCATACCATCGGCACGCACACCTGGTCGCACAAGAAGCTGAGCACCCTCGACGCCCCGGGCGTGGAGCGCGAGGTCGAGCTCGGCCTGTCGTCCGTCGCGGCCGCCGCCGGCGTGCCGGTCGCGCCGTTCTTCCGTTTCCCCTACCTCGGCCACAGCAAGGCCTCGCTGGCTTACATCAAGGGCCGCGGCCTCGGCGTGTTCGGCATCCACGTCGACTCCAAGGATTTCCGCACGCGGAGCCCCGGCGTCGTCCTGCGTAACGTGCTGGCTCAGCTCGAGCACGAGAAGAAGGGCATTCTCCTCTTCCACGACATCCAGCCGTCCACCGCCGGCGCGCTCGCGAGCCTCCTCGCCGAGCTCAAGGCCCGCGGGTTCAAGGTCGTGCACATGGTGCCGAAGCAGGCCGCCGTCACGCTCCCGGAGTACGACGCCATCGCCGAGAAGGCGCTCAAGGCGAAGTCCGTTGCCGCCGCCAACACGCCGCTCGCCGAGCGCGCCGCCACCTGGCCGGTGTCAGGGACTGAGGGCGAGAGTGAACCTGGCGAGCGCCCCAAGAGCTCCGCCAAGGCCGCGCCCAGGGGCGCGAAGCCCATCGACTGGGCCAACCCCTCGAACGACCCCTGGCAGCTCAAGGCCTTCGGTTCGGAGTAGACCATGATCGCTTCGGACCCTATCAGTCCGAAGCGTGAATCATCGGTCTAGAGAAAGGGACCATGATCGCTTCGGACCCTATCAGTCCGAAGCGTGGAAAATCGGTCTAGAGAAAGGGACCATCCCGGCGCTCCGATCGCCGCGCCGCCTACCAGGCGCGGCGTGAATCGGCAGCGCGGCAAAAGCCTTACGCGCCGACCGAGTCCCAAATGCCGCTCCTTTCGAAAAAGTAAAGCGCGCCGCGCGGCTTGCGCTTGGCTGGCGAGCGTAAATCGCCGACAGTCCGCCCGCAACGAGGGAGGGCGCCGTGCGCGCGAGGACGACATCTTGGGCCGCCTTGGCGGTCGCCATGCTGGCCGCCGTGCCGGGCACGGCCGAGGCCGCGTGCGCCGACCCGGACAAGGCGCTCGGCGTCTCGCGCGTCATCGACATCGATACCTCCGGCGGCCCGATCTTCGGCTCCGTCACCAAGCGCGAGAAGGAGCCGGACTTTCTGGCTCCGGGCGAGGTCGTGCTGACCTTCGACGACGGCCCCGTGCCGTGGGTCACCGGCCCCATCCTCGACACGCTCGACGCCTTCTGCACCAAGGCGACGTTCTTCGCCGTGGGCGACATGGCGCTTTCCTACCCGGCCATGGTCAAGGAGGTCCTCGCCCGCGGCCACACCCTAGGCACGCACACGTGGTCGCACCCGAACAACCTGAAGCGGCTTCCGCTCGACAAGGCCAAGGACGAAATCGAGCGCGGCTTCGCCGCCGTGGCGCTCGCCGCCGCGACCGACATCGCACCCTTTTTCCGCTTCCCGGGCCTGAACGACAGCAACGAGCTCCTGACCTACCTGCAGCAGCGCGGCATCGCGAGCTTCACCGTCGACGTGATCTCCAACGACAGCTTCATCGGCAGCGGCCAGCAGATCGCCCAGCGCACCTTGAAGCTCGTCGAGGCACACCACGGCGGCATCCTTCTCTTCCATGACTTGAAGCGCCCGACGGCCAAGGCGCTCCCCGCCATCCTTGCCGGCCTCAAGGCCAAGGGCATCAAGGTCGTCCACCTGCGCGCCAAGTCCCCCATGGTCCCGCTCGCGACCCTCGACGTCGAGCTGCAGCCGATCCTGGCCAAGGCCTCGTCGCGCAACGTGATCCCCTTCTACGGACCCGTGCCGCCTCCGACGACCGCGGACGGTGCGGATCCGTCCGTGAGCGACCTTGCCCCGCCGGCCAAGACGCGGCTCACGGAGGAAGCGCCCGCCGAGGCCCGTCAGGCGTCCTCGCAACCGCTGCGCCGGCGCACGCCAGCCACCACCGCACGCGCCCGCCGCCAGCAGCGGCGCAAGCTCGAGCCCGCCCCGGCGGCATAATGCGCCACCGCAAGTGTTGTGCGCTGTAGCTCCTGCCACATTTCGAGCGTAAGCTCACATGACGCCTCGCTCATTTCCGGCGCGTGGAGGGCCGGCGACGGATCGGGCCGGGCTTGAACGTTCTCCCGCCGGGGGAGAGAAGTGCGCCGCGCGGACCCTGGCCGACGGGCCTCTTCGCTGATCCGTGCACATGGCCCATCCGGGGCGAGATCCCCGAGCCGGTCCCGACAACAGGTGCTTGATGAAGAAAGTCTGGATCGCCAGCTTGCTGCTCGCCCTGTCGGCCGGCGCCGCCTGTTACTATGCGACGGGCGGCAAGCTCGATATCCTCTTGAGCCACGTCAGCGCGCAGTCCGCCGCGCCGCCGGCCGAGCAGAGCGAGAAAAAAGACACCGCCGCGCGCGGCATCGCCGTCGAGGCCGCCGCCGCCGTCGCCACCACGTCCACCGAGGATCTGCGCGCCATCGGCACGCTGCAGTCCGACGAGAGTGTGCAGATTTCCTCCGAGATCGCCGGCCGCATCACCCTGATACCGCTCGTCGAGGGCATGCCCGTCCAGGCCGGCGCCGTCATGGTCCAGCTCGATGACGCGCTGGCCAAGGCCGAGGTCGCCGATGCCCAGTCCCGCTACAATCTGGCGGTCGGCAATCTCGGGCGCGCCAACTCGCTCGCCAAGTCGGGCAACGTCACCGAGCGCGCTCGCGACGAGGCCTCCTCCAACGCCGAGACCACGGCCGCTTCTCTAGAGCTTGCCAAAGTGCGCCTCTCGAAGCACACCATCCGCGCCCCTTACAGCGGCACGGCGGGCATCCGCAAAGTCTCGCCGGGCGCCTACGTCGACGCCGGCATGCCGATCGTCAACCTGGAGAAGATCGACACCCTGAAGATCGACTTCAAGCTGCCGGAGCTGTTCCTCGCCCACGTTAAGACCGGCCAGACGATCGAGATCACAGTCGATGCCCTCCCCGGCCGCACCTTCGCCGGCACCATCTACGCCATCGACCCGCACGTCGACATCAACGGCCGCGCACTCAGCATCCGCGCCCGCCTCGAGAATCCCGAGCTCGTCCTGCGGCCGGGCCTCTTCGCCCGCATCCGCGTCAAGGGCCAGACCAAGCGCAACGTGCTCGTCATCCCCGAGGCGGCCATCGTGCCGCGCGGCGAGGACAAGATCGTCTATGAGATCAGGAACGGGCAGGCCAACGAGGTCAAGGTCGTGCTCGGCGGCCGCAACAACGGCCTCGTCGAGATTCTGGAAGGCCTCGCCGCCGATGCGATGGTCGTGACGGCAGGCCAGCAGAAGCTCAAGAACGGCAGCCCCGTCGAGATTGTCGTCGGCGCCAATCCGGGTGCACGAGGCACCTGATGGGTCTCTCCGAGCTCTGCATACGCCGCCCGGTCTTCGCCACCGTCCTGAGCCTCGTCATCGTTCTGCTCGGCGTCGTGTCGTACACGCGCCTGACCGTGCGTGAATATCCGAATGTGGACGAGCCCGTCGTGTCGGTGCAGACGCGCTACCCCGGCGCCTCCGCCAAAATCATCGAGACCCAGGTCACGCAAATTCTCGAAGGCTCGATCGCCGGCATCTCCGGCATCGATGTGCTGGAGAGCTTCAGCCGCTCCGAGGACAGCCGCATCACAGTGCGCTTCCGCCCCGAGATCGACCAGGACGTCGCCGCGAGCGACGTTCGCGACCGGGTCTCGCGCGTGCGCGGACGCCTCCCGGACGAGATCGACGAGCCGATCATCGCCAAGGTCGAGGCCGACGCCCAGCCCGTCATGATGCTGGTGTTCATGAGCCCCGTCTTGTCGACGCTCGACATCACCGACTACGTCGACCGCTTCGTCGTCGACCAGTTGAAGAACCTCAACGGCGTCGCCGACGTGACCATCTACGGCGAGCGCCGCTACGCCATGCGCATCTGGATCGACCGCGAGCGCCTGGCTGCCTTCGCCTTGACCGTCCAGGACATCGAGAACTCGCTCCGCGCCCAGAACGTGGAGCTGCCGTCCGGGCGCATCGAAAGCACCAACCGCGAGTTCAGCGTGCTTTCGAGAACCGGGCTCGTCACACCCGAGGAGTTCGGCAATATCGTCATCAAGCTCTCGGGCAACCACCAGGTGAAGCTCGGAGAGGTGGCACGCGTCGAGCTCGGTCCCTTCGACGAGCGTCGAGAAAGCCGATACGGAGGCCAGAACGCCATCGCCGTCGGTGTCATAAAGCAGTCCGTGGCCAATCCGCTCGACGTCTCGCAGGGCGTGCGCGCCCTGCTGCCGAAGATCAACCAGTCCATGCCGAGCGGCATGCAGGCCGCGGTAGGCAATGACGATTCCATCTTCATCGAGCGCTCGATCGAGGCCGTCTATCACGCTATCGCCGAGGCCATCGCGCTCGTGGTGTTGGTCATTGTCGTGTTTCTGAGATCGATGCGCGCATCTCTGATCCCGATCGTCACCATCCCGATCTCGCTCATCGCCACCTTCACGCTGATGCTGATCTTCGGCTTCAGCGTCAACACGCTGACGCTGCTCGCCATGGTGCTCGCTATCGGACTCGTGGTCGACGACGCCATCGTCGTCCTGGAGAACATCTACCGCCACATCGAGCACGGCATGAAACCGATCGAGGCGGCCATCAAGGGCACGCGCGAGATCGGCTTTGCCGTCGTTGCCATGACGCTGACACTCGCCGCCGTCTATGCGCCGATCGCCTTCGCGCCCGGCAAGACCGGTCGCCTCTTCCTCGAGTTCGCGCTGACGCTTGCGGGCGCGGTCGTCATTTCCGGCTTCGTCGCGCTGACGCTGACACCGATGATGTGCTCGCGCCTCCTTCGCCACAACCCCAAGCCCGGACGCGTTTTCCTGTTCGTGGAGAATCTCCTGACAGGCTTGGAGACGCGCTACCGACGCGCCCTCACTGTCACCCTTCGCCACCGGCCGACCGTGCTCCTGCTCGCGCTCGCGGTGGCGGGCTCGAGCTACTTCTTCTTCGTCAATCTCAAGTCCGAGCTGGCACCCGTCGAGGACCGCGGCGTGATCCGCATTCGCGGCACAGGGCCCGAGGGCGCGACGCTCGCCTTCATCAGCCGCTACAGCGCCGAGGCCGACCAGTTCCTGGCCGACATCCCTGAGGTGAAGTCGCGCCTCGTCATCAACGGCACGCCCGAGGTCTCGCGCTTCCTCATCTTCGCGCCGCTGAAGGACTGGAGCGAGCGCGAGCGCACGCAGCAGGAATTGACGCGCGAGCTCACCCCCAAGGTGCGGCGCATCGCCGGCGCCCAGACCTACGTGCAGAACCCCGGCGCCTTCGGCCAGCGTGGCAACGCGCGCCCCGTCGAGTTCGTGCTGCAGTCCTCGGGCTCCTACGAGGACCTGCAAGCCATGTCGGACAAGCTCCTGGAGGCACTGAAAGACTACGGCGGCCTCGAGAGCGAGGAAACCGACCTCAAGCTCAACACGCCCGAGTTCCGCATCGAGATGGACCGCGCCAAAGTCTCCGACCTGCGTCTCGACGTGAACGTCGTCGGCCGCACGCTCGAGACGCTGCTCGGCGGGCGTCAGGTGACGCGCTTCGAGATGAACGGTGAGCAGTACGACGTCATGGTGCAGCTCGATATTCCGGACCGCGCGACGCCGGCCGCGCTCGACACCATCTTCCTGCGTTCACCGCAGGGCGAAATCATCCAGCTCTCGAACATCGTCAAGGTGATCGAGAGCGTCGCGCCCAAGGAGCTGAAGCGCTTCAACCAGCTTCGCTCGGTCACGCTCTCCGCCAACATCGCGCCGGGTTATGCTTTGGGCGAGGTGCTCGACCACCTCGAGAAGACCGCGCTCGAGGTTTTGCCGCGCACCGTGCAGACCGACGTCAGCGGCCAGAGCCGCGACTATCGCGCCTCGAGCCAGAGCCTCGCCATGGTCTTCGTGCTGGCGCTCGCCTTCATCTATCTCGTGCTCGCCGCCCAGTTCGAAAGCTTCCGCGATCCGCTCATCATCCTCATCACGGTGCCGCTCTCCATGTGCGGCGCGCTCGGCATGCTCTGGCTCGTCGGCGGCTCGCTCAACGTCTACTCGCAGATCGGCCTCGTGACCCTGGTCGGCCTCATCACCAAGCACGGCATTCTGATCGTCGAGTTCTCCAACCAGCTCGAGTCCGAGGGCAAGAAGCGCTTCGACGCGATCATCGATGCGGCGAGCCTGCGCCTGCGTCCGATCCTGATGACCACCGGCGCCATGGTGCTCGGCGCCGTGCCGCTCGCGCTCGCCGTGGGCGCGGGCGCCGAGAGCCGCCAGCAGATCGGCTGGGTCGTCGTCGGCGGCATGAGCCTCGGCACCGTGCTGACGCTGTTCGTCGTGCCGACCGTGCTGAGCCTGATCGGCGCCTCGCACCATCACCACGCCGCCGAGCCCGCCGCCGCCCCGGCCGAGTAGCCCAACGACGACGCGGATCGCTCGAACACTCCGCTACCGGCTCGCAGCCCGAGACTTGCGTGGGTCCCGACCGCAGCCTGCCCCGGCGAAGGCCGGGGGCGGGATGACGTTGAATTTGGGTTGGCACCGAGCATCACAACTAACGTCATGCCGGCGAAGTGAGGCATCCTTGCCAACTAGTTGATGTCTATAGGCTATTTCAGCCATCTTTTGGCTGTGTAGAGTTTGTGCAGGTGTTTTTTTCCTACACATCGATTCGCCTCGATTATTTTCATGGATTTTCGAAGCCTAGTCGATCCGAATTCTTGTCTGCTTCGGCCCGCAGGGCATTTATGTCTTTCCCGTTTGCCTGCTTCGTATGGAGCCGCCGTCGCTCGCCCAGACAGGGCGACGCGGCGACAGAAGAAGCGGGCAAGGCCTGCTTTGGTGGAGAGACCCGAGCTTCCGCTGCAGAAAAACCAATCGCAAGTTTACTGAGCGATCTCATCCAGCCGCTTTTTGATTTCGGCGGCCTTCATGCTCGTCACGACTTCAGCACGCTGGATCAATGCGCCAATCTTGTCCGCTTTGGCTTTGTCACCGATCTGCATGTAATACGCTTGTGTCTCTTTGCACTCTTTGAGGACGCTGGAGCGCGCCGTTTGGGAGTCGTAGAGCTTCTTGGCCCCGAGGGCGGCCGTGCCGCCAAAGAGCGTGCCTTGCGCTAGCGACGTACCAACAGAGAGAATGTCAACAACAACACCGCCCGCCGTCCCGAGGAGAAACGCGGCATAGTCGCCCGGTGAACTCAGCGTCTTAGCAAGAGTTTCACCGACGGATTTGCTCTCATCCGGCATTCAGGACAGGCTGCTTGTCCCTATAATAGCGGTAACCGCTGATGGCGAGGTGAATGGCAACAACTGAAGCCGCGTACATTGCTAGGCTCTCGGTGAAGGCAAAAACAACAATCCCTCCAACAACAGACTGAGCGAGAGTTTGGGGTCGTGCAACTTTCGAAAAAATAGCTTTCATGGCTCGATAATATTGATCAGCCCTAGGATGGTCAACGGGGTCGATATTATGACCAACGACACCCTTTACACAGCGCGACCAAGATTGACACGTTTGCTCAGTTCTTCCGCGCTTTCTTTGCGTTCGCTGTAGCGGTCGACAAGGTACGGTGCGCGGTCGCGCAGCAGGAGCGTGAACTTCACAAGCTCCTCGGTGACGTCGACGACGCGATCATAGTAGGCGGAAGGCTTCATCCTGCCGCGATCATCGAATTCCGCAAATGCCTTGGCGACCGACGACTGGTTCGGGATCGTGAACATGCGCATCCAGCGTCCAAGGACGCGCATCTGATTGACGGCGTTGAATGACTGCGAGCCACCGCATACCTGCATGACGGCAAGCGTTTTGCCTTGTGTCGGACGCACCGCGCCAACGGAGAGCGGTATCCAGTCGATCTGCGCTTTGATGATTCCGCTCATCGCGCCGTGCCGTTCGGGCGAACACCAAACTTGCCCCTCGGACCAAGCCGCGAGCGCGCGCAACTCCTGTACCTTCTCGTGAGTGTCCGGCACGCTGTCGGGAAGCGGGAAACCGTGCGGATCGAAAAGCCTCGTTTCAGCGCCGAACGCCTCTAACAGCCTTGCTGCTTCCTCCGCAAGAAACTTGCTGAACGAGCGTTCGCGCAGCGAGCCGTAGAGAAGAAGGATACGCGGTTTGTGAGTAGACGGCACTTTGACTTCGAGCTTTTTCTGCGTCGGGACCTCAAAGTGCGCCGGTACGAGCGCCGGAAAATCAGAATCCAATCTTTTCACTCCGCTGGACGGGCCGCGCCCGTAGTTTCGCGTGCGCCCGCTTTAGCGGTAAGTGCAGCGCATAGGACCATTGCCAATACTGCCCCTGCAAGCTGCGCTGCGATGAAGAGCGCCACATCTTCAAGTCTGATGCCAGCAAACGTATTCGAAAAGCCGCGCGCGATTGTGACTGCCGGATTCGCAAACGAAGTCGATGCCGTGAACCAGTAAGCAGCCGTGATGTAGAGGGCAACCGATAGCGGCACGGCATCGCTTCGCGCCCGCCGCGTAAGGAGTATGACCGCAACGAGCCCGAACGTTGCGATCACTTCAGAAAATCCCTGCGCACTCCCGGCGCGCATCTTCTCGGATAGTTGGAAGAGCGGCTGCTCGAACATGCCGTGCGCGATAATAACGCCGACTATCGCTGCGATCACTTGCACGGCGATATAGGCGGCACCATCCCGCATGCTGAGTTCGCGCCGCACAACCATCACGGCGGTGACTGCCGGGTTGAAGTGCGCGCCGGAGAGCGGCGCGAGCATGGTGATCAGCACAAACAAGATAGCGCCGGTCGCAAGGGTATTACCAAGAAGCGCTATGCCCTCGATGCCGCCGCTAAGGCGCTCGCCCATAATGCCGGAGCCGATCACGGTTGCGAGAAGTAGAGCCGTCCCGAGCGCTTCGGCAAGAAGCTTTTGCGGCAGAGGCCCCACTTACGCTTTCTCCGGCGTCGGCGCGAGGCCCCGCCCGATGTCGGTCAGGTGCTCTTTGAGCGTTAGGGAGTCGAGAGAGGCGAGCGGAAGATTTGTGAAAATGCCGATTCGCTGATTGAGCATGCGGTGCGTGTCGGCGAACGCAACGCGGCGCTCCGCTTCATTACCTTGGGCTGCCGAAGGATCGGGCAAGCCCCAATGCGCGCTGATGGGCTGGCCGGGCCAGACCGGGCAAACCTCGTTCGCTGCGTTGTCGCAGACGGTGAAGACGAAATCGAGCTGCGGCGCGCCGGGAGCGGAGAATTCATCCCAATGCTTCGAGCGAAGGCCGCTTGTGTCGTAGTTGAGCGTGTTCAGCATATCGAGCGCGAACGGATGCACCTTGCCGCTTGGAAAGCTTCCCGCGCTATAGCCTTTGAACTTGCCAGCGCCGAGGCGGTTCATGACGCACTCCGCGATGATCGAGCGCGCCGAATTGTGCGTGCATAAAAACAGGACGTTGAGCGGACGTTGCGTTGTCATTTTGACCCTCCCTTACTGGTACAAACGGCGCGGGCTTTCTTGATCGAGCTGCCGCAAAGCTCCGGCTGCCCTTGGCAGCAATCTTCCGTGAGGTAGGTGAGAAGCTGGCGCATGCCCTCGACCTTCACCGCGTAGCGGATGAAGCGGCCTTCGCGTGTCGGCGTGATTAGCCCGGCGCGGTCGAGTTCCTTGAGGTGAAACGAAGCGCTTGTCTGGCTGATGCCAAGACCTTCACCGATTTCACCTGCCGGGATGCCGCTTGGGCCTTGCCGCACGAGCATCCTGAAGATGCGAAGGCGGTGTGAATGTGAGAGCGCCGCGAGTGCGGTTACTGCATCGTCTTCTTCCATGCAGCGATAATACAAAATATTTTGATATATGCAAGCAATTTATGCGGCGCTCGGACAACTGCGCCTTAGCGCGATTTATCGAGGTCGAGATTGTTCTCTCGCGCCCTGTCGTGATCCCGCTCTTGTGCGGCGGTTTTCTGCAGCGCTTTCTTCCACGACGCGGAAAGGTCTTGGCCTGACTTTGCGCGCTCAGTCTCCTCGCGGGCCTTCTCGAAGGACTTGAGTGCGGAGAAGCGCTCTTCCTGATGGCGGCGATCAAGCTGCGTCAGGCGCTTTTCGCCCGCGATGATGTAGCGGGCCTGCCGCCTGATATACGGATCGGCTACCAGCACCGGAGGCGACAATGCGAGTTCCGGTTTTGGCTGGCGCTTCTTCGCACGTTCGTCGAGCTGCTTGCGGACAGCTTCAAGCCGCTCTTGCTGCCGTGCGCGCTCGATGTGCTGGCGGCGCTTCAGCGCGTCCAGTACCCCGCGCTGCTGTTCTGTGAGAAGCTTTTGCTGCTGCGCTTCCCACTCGCGCGCTTCCTCGAACGCAGGTCCTAATGGATGCTCGGGCGGTTTGATCACGGCTGCACCGCTGTTCGATCAACGCCAAACCATAGGATCGAGCGCGGCCCGAACGCTCAGCAATGCGGTCCTAGCGTTAACGCTCGTAGCCGCGATCCGGCTTGTCCTTGCCCGGGCCGCGATCCTTTTCCTGCTTCGCGGTCTTCATAAGCGCGCTCCTGAAGCTATCGCTTGTCTTGCCGCTCTTGCCTTTCGTTTCGGCTTCGCGCTCGGCCTTCAGGCGCGCGTTGATCTTGGAGTCGGTCAAGGCGCGCACGTGTTCGCGCTCCAGCTCGCGCTGCTGCCGGTCGATGTCGGCAAAGTGGTCCGCCTGCTGGTGCGCTTCCATAAGCTGGGCAAGGTGCGCGACGCGGCGGTCGCTTTCCCGGGTGATCTGCCCGCCATAGCGCGTCCGCACCCCGGCGATGGCACTGCTGCGCGCCGCAATAAGCCGATTGCGAAGCGCAAGGCGCTCTTCGCGGTGGTCAAGCGAAAGCGCCCGTCTTGCCGCCTCCTGCCGCCTGCGGGTGATGCCCGTAAAATCGAGCATGGCGAATATGCGGATGTAGAGGCGGCTTTGCCTGTTCTTAAGCTGCGCGCGTTCGGCATGCTGCCGCGTGCGCAGTTCAAGGCGTCGCGGTTCGTGCTGCGCCGCGACGCTTCGCGCTGCCGCCCGCGCCTTGAGCCTGCTTTCGGCGCGAAGGGCAGCGACGCGCGCTAGATAGCGGAGCGAGGTGAGCCGCGCCTCCGCCGTGCGCTCCCGGCTTTCAGCGCATAGCCGGGTTTCAAGCGCCTTATCGAGCGCGCTCTGTTCTTTTTCGAACAATGCCCACATCGCCTTGGCGGTGTTCCCGGACCGCGTGAGCCGATCAAGGTTGATGTCGATGATATGTGCGTTGAATTCGCGGCGCGTCCTGCCGCGATCAATGCCGGGGTAGTCGATGACGCGCCCGCAGCCATTGATGCGGGCTTGCGACTCCGGCCTTCGCACATGATCGTCGATATGCTGGGCACGCGGGCCTTCGTGAATGGTGGGCTCCCGGTCGATCCCTTGCGCGGAAAGCGTCCGCCGGTCGATCCGGACCGCAAGCCCGGCTTGCGCCAAGGCCTCGTTGCAGGCCTTCTCCCACCGTTCGCGAACCCACTCGACCGCCTTCGGCCCGGGAAGCCCCGCCTTGGCCCGGTCGCGGGCATTGTCTGACAGGCGCAAAACGCGCTGGCCTGTCCTCGCATCGCGGTCATGGATCGCGATGTGAACATGCGGGTTCAAGGCATCCTTGCCGCGCTGGTGGATTGCGGCGAACCACGGGATGCGTTCGCCCGTTAACCCAGCCATGAACCGCTCCACAAGGGCCGAGCGCTGCGCGTCTGTCAGCTCGCGCGGCAGCGCTATGCGGAGCTTGTCGATAACGCGGGCGTTCTTGCGCATCTCGCGTTCCTGCCCATCCAGCCAGGTGCGTGCTTCGCGCGCATCCTCGGGCATGCGATGGGCATGGATGACAGGCTCCGCTTCGGGGCGGCTGATGTAGCGGATGTGGGCACCCGCCGTGCCCGCATCATGGGTGGTGCGTCCGATACTTTTGAGGTTGCAAGAGTAGATCGCCAAACGCGCACCACCTGCCGCGCAAGAAGCGTCCCGAAGGGTGCGCGCGATCCTTGCCGGTCGTTCGAAACGACCGGCTTCGCCGCGAGGCGAACACGGATGCCTAGCGGCGGGGCCTCGCCCCAAGAGCGAGGTAAAGCCTGTCCCGGCGCATGAGGGACTAGGCTAAGCGCCAATGAGCGCCCGCCGCCCGCGAGGGCGGCTGCAGGGGTGGCTGCGCCGGGGGTGCAACCCCATAAGAGCCGTGGCGCACCGGCGTTTGGCAAAGCCAAACCCAAAAGTGCGCCCTCCACAACTTTAAGTTTTACATAATATCCTTTGGATTACAAACTTTCGTGTAGTTACGGTATTAATTCGAGCGATGGAAAAGGCTCATACAGCTGGCATTTGTAGCTCTATGGCCTGAGTCGGCTTGTGAAGTCGCGACGCCTTTGCGCCGCTCCACAGGACTAAATTCCCAAGCCATTTGCACCGTTTCTCCCCGGTGGGTTGTCAACCACGCCCGCTGAAACTGGTGGGTTAATCTCAAGGCTGACGGCATGCTCGTTTTGCGGCTCGCATATTGGAGCGCACGATGCTGGACGACTTGCCACGGGGCGTTCGTTCGCGCCCTCTCGATAATCAGAAAACCCCCCTTGCTGCTTGGGTCGGTCCTGACGAACTTGCCTGCAATGAGACGCTCCGTTTTTCGGGCGGGAAGGTGTTTCTTGGCGTCGTTGCGGGCAGCAGCCAGCGGAGCGGCACCGAACCCTTTGTGACGGGCGGCAAGGCTCTCGGGCTGGGGGATGACCGGCACGTTGTTTTGTGTGCGGGGTCGCGGGCCGGTAAGGGCCGCAGCTGCCTTATACCGACCCTTCTTGAGTACGAGGGATCGGTGCTGGCAATCGACCCGAAGGGTGAGCTTGCCAATGTCACCGCCCGCCGCCGGGGTGAGCTTGGGCAGCGCATTTGCATCGTCGACCCCTTCGGCGTCTGCGCCGCGCGGCTGGAGCCCTTCAAGGTAGGTTTTAACCCCCTTGCCATTCTAGCCCCGGATAGCCCGACGCTTATCGCAGATGCTGGGCTGATCGCGGATGCAATCGTGGTCGGCAGCGCGCAGGCGGACCCTCATTGGGATGAAAGCGCCCGTAATCTTATCGAGGCGGTTATCCTGCATGTTGCGACGTATCCTGCTTACGAAGGCGAGCGGACGCTCGTCACCGTCCGCGAAGTCCTGAAGCGGGCGTTTGATAAGGTCACTGACCTGCCAGACGGGTTCGAGGGCGAGGCGCCGCCGCAGGTGCGAACGGAGCTTGTTCACAACGCCGACGGCTGGCGCGAGAAAGGTAACGCTTCACTCGCCGCCGCCTTGGATGGCGCGGCGCGAGACTTCTACGATAAGGCTGACCGCGAACGCGCGTCGGTCTTATCGGTCGCTCTTCGCAACACGAAGTTTCTGGATTACCCGCCGCTGCGGGATTCACTCTCGCATCACGGCTTTGATCTTTCGCAGCTGAAGACTGACGACGCAGGGTTGACGGTCTATCTCTGCCTGCCTGCTGGCCGCATGGCGACCTGTAACCGCTGGTTTCGGCTGTTCGTCAATCTCGCGATCGAAGCGATGGAGCGCGAGAAAACGAAGCCCACCATCCCCGTCCTCGCCGTTCTGGAAGAGTTTCACGTCCTTGGCTTTATGCAGCAGATCGAGGTCGCGGCGGGCCTCATCGCTGGCTTCGGCATGAAGCTCCTGATCGTGCTGCAAGACCTCACGCAGTTGAAACGGCACTACAAGGACGGCTGGGAGACGTTCCTTGGCAATGCCGGGATCATGATCTTCTTCGGCAACAGCGACATGACCACGCTTGAATACATCAGCAAGCGCTGCGGTCAGACTTCCCTCATCGTCGAGCGCAACAGCGATGTGACGACTTCTCAGCGCACAAGCGGCGCGACCGGCGCTTCGTGGTCGCTCGAGGTGCGCGATCTTCTCACGCCCGAAGAAGCAGCCCGCTTCTTCGGGCGTGATGATGTCTACCAGCGGCAGATCCTTATCCGGCCCGGCCTGCCGCCAGCGGTCATACAGCGCGTGAAGTATGACCGCCACGAACTCTTTGCCGGTAAATTCGATAGTGCTGAGTGAGCTATGGCGAAGAAAATTGAAGAGCCGCTGGCCGACTGGCCACACACAACGTTCGATGACGGGCGCGCCTATATCACGGGGACTTACCCCAAGCCGCGCTTTGAGACACACGCGAGCATGTTTACGGGCCTCATCGCTGTGATGATGGCGGGCTTTGCCACCATCGGCAGCGGCAACCCCATGATCGGGCTTTTCATGCTCGGTGCCTTCATCGCAATCTACTACCTTTTCTTCAAGAAGGCGCTGCTTGGCATTTTTGGGGGGAGCCTCAACATCGCTGTTGGTGGCGATGAGATTTCGGTCGGTTCGACTTTTGGTCAGAAGCACTACTCGCGCGACCTCCGGACAGAGTTTCGCATTGAGCAACATTCAAAGGCCCTCACGGAGCGCGGCAAGGACACGACGTATCGCGACGCCATCGAGGTTGTGATGCACTACGGCGAGAAGCGCGTGCCGCTCGCCGCGATGCCCCAAAAGGAAATGGAACTTGCGCGTGCGCTCGTGCTGCGCCTGCAAAATGTCTGCAACGCAACGCGCGCGATGAAAAACGGTCAGCGGGCGGGTGCAAAGGAATCTGACTTCGGGCGCGCGCCTGATCTTGGCTAGCGGCAATGATCAAGCCGCCGCGCCTAGATGATGTCCGAAAGAGCCTTGCGATACTTTCTCTCTCGCCGCCGGAAATTACGCACGCGCGCGATGTGAACAAGCGCGCCAATGCGATGTTGCGCCGCGCGCATCCCGATGTCGGCGGCACCAAGGAGGAAGCGCAGGCGATCAACAACGCCCGCGACTTTATTCTCGCTTGGCTCAAAACAGGCAGGCCGGACCTCGGCCATACAGGCCTTAACGCCGAAGACTTGGAGCGTGAGCGGCAGGCGCAGGCGGCTAGACAAGCCGCGCAAGAACGCGCCCGCCGGGAAGCGGAAGCAGCACGCGCACGGGAAGAGGAAGAAGCCCGGCGACGCGAAGAGGAGCGGCGGGCTGCTGCGGAACGCCAGCAGCGGGGCAATCAGATCAAAAGCGCCGCAGCAATGTGCGGCGCTCTATCGTTCCTTTTCCTCATTTGGAACGGCGGCCTGCCGGTGGGCACCGGCCCGCCACTGCAAAGCTCGGCGGAGTACAGCTTTGCCGAGCTTGCTCCCTCGCTGCCCGCTTTGCGAGAGCCGTCATCCTATGATGAGTTTATCTTGGGCGAGCATCGCAAATGGGCGTCCGGACGAACGATCCTTGAGTGCCGCTATGGCGATGAAGAAGGCAAAGTTGTTCGTTTCTGGCAACAAGACGAAGCCGCGCCTTACGGGATCGCGTGGCAGCGCATTATCAACGCGCATCCTTTTGCGGGCATCCAGATGGGCGCGACTGTCTGCCCGCCTGACTATCGGTCAGCCGTCGCGCTTCCTGACGGCCTCGCGCTCGAAATCGAGACGTGGCAAGCGCCAAGGACTGTAGTTCGAAATGGAGAGCGGGTGACGGTAGAGCGCCCGCCAGCCCTTAACTGCCTGTACCTTCGATCAGGCGGCTTTGACTGGCTGCAGTATGCGGATCGCGCGGGGCGGCGGTCCTGTCCTCGATCCTACGACGGTCCGCCGATTTCCGGCGTGAGCGTTGTCGGCGGCTAGACACCCAGCTCATCGGCGGCGCTGCTGTAGGGGCTGATAATCCACTCTCCCCGTTCATCCAGCACGATCTCGCTTCCGTTTTGATCGACCGCCGTAAGATAGAGGGTCGCGCGCTTGACGCGGCAGCTCTCATCAAGTGGCAGCAGGCGCTCCGCGAGTTCATGCAGCACTTCGCGCATTTCACTCATGGACAGCGGTTCGCCGTCCTTGCGCTGCAGCTTGACCTTGAAGCTCTTGTCATTCGGCGCTCGCGGCGTTCGCCGTGACTGCCTCTTTATCCTGCCGTACGGCCTTCCCATCGCTTCATTGTGCCGGAACGCGCCGCGCCACGATAGGCGCTTACGGCTGTATGCAAGACTAGAGGAAGCGCTTTCGCGCTTCCTCATGCTGGCCTTATTTCTCTTGCGCGTCGTCGTCCTTCGGAAACCGCAGGACAATCCGTCCGCCAGCGACGGGTACGAGGTCGAGCTGCAGGTTTAGCCCTTCGCCGTCTTTGTGCTTCCAAGCGGCCCCGATGCGGGTCCAGAAGCCTTTGCCCTGTTCGCCTTCACGAACGTGGAAGGCGATGTAGTCCGGGCCTTTTGCGGCGTCGTTCTGTTCTGCTTTTGCTGTGTTCTTCGTCATTGTCTTTCTCCTTTTGGATGGTTGCTCAACTAACGCCTTCCGATCAGCACGGCGGATGAGCAAAGGCGGTCAAGGAGGGTCCGCACGAGGGTCACGGCACGGGAAACGTGTGGATGCCTTGACCGCCGCGCGCGTCGTGCAGGTTTGGCGTGTTTCCGGTTGAGCGGCTTGATCCAAAAGGACCTTCAATGACGGCCACAGCGCTTGACAAGGCGACGATCAGGCAAGGAATGCAAAGCTCACGCTCTGCTCGCGTGAAGAGAAGGGCAAAGGCGATAGGGACCATCTGCGGGGGGACGCAGCACAAGGCGGCATGAAGGGCTGGATGCTAGAAAAGACATCCTGTCAGCGAAAGCGGCGGCGCAGCCTGTTTCCGGCGAACGGCGCAAGAATACCTGCCAGCATGAGCGCGCCTTAAGGCGCTTCCTCCTTTGCAGTCTGCCTTTGCGCGAGGGATCGTCACCCGGATGGGCCGCAGACACGGCGTTGCGAAGCAGCCGGGGCTCGGTGCCGTCAGGCATAGAGCCCGGTTCCTTTGGGAACGCGCCCGGCTTCCATCATCTAAGCACTGGCTCAGGCCTTGGGAGACTGCTCGTCCTCCACGACCTGCCATCACCAATCACGTCATTTCCTTCTGCAAACCCAAGCACCTTGTCGGCGCTATCGCCGCAAGTGGCTGCCAAGCGCAGCACTCCTCCTCTTCGTTGCGGTCGCAAGCCTGCCTTCGCCGAAGCGGCTACGCGCAGGCAGGCGATGCAGCTCGCCTTCCGTCGGTGCGTGAACCGGTCCGCAAGAAAGGCCGCGATTGGCGTGGCCGGAACCGATGGAGGAAAGAATGAGAGTGCTGACCCAAGGAGAACTGAGCCGCTGCACGAAGATGGAACTCTGGGGCTTGTTGCGAAAGATCGCAACCGAACTACCGAGCCTGAAAGAAGGCTCGTTAGAGCTTCACAACGCACACGTGAACCTGCAGAACATCCGCAGGTTACTTGCGAGGCCGGATTTCCGGCCCCGCTAAGGCTCATAACCCGCGGGTAAGCGCGATCACCATGCGGCAAAAGCCCTTAAGTTCTTCTGTTGTTGTCTCTTCTGCGGCGTTGCCGTCGACCTTGGCGTGGCTGTCCGCCCGCGAGTATTCGTTGATCTCGCGCAGGTTATCGAGCGCGGGCTTGTAAACATAATCGGCGGGCGCGGCGTCCAGCCTTCGAACGATCTCCTCAAGGCTTGCCGCTTCTTTGAATAAGCCGGGATCGCCTTTGCGGTAAAAGTCTTCGCAGACGGTTCTAAGCCGCGTGCGGATATAGCGCGGATCATGCTCTTCGCCGTCGAGATATTCCTGAATCTGTGTGCGCTCTGTGATGTGCCGGGGCTGCGTTGACGCCTCGATGTCAAAAGGCGCAATGGTGGTCATACCCGGAGCGCCGGTCTGAAGCGCGATGCTGGTCACGATGCTGTGGTCGATCTTATCCCATAGCAGGCGCAGAAAGCTCTTCTCATGTGAGAGTACGACGACTTGTTTCGCGGCCGCGCAAAGTTTCCTTATCTCGTTCGCCGTGAACTGCCTGCGCGCGCCATCCAGACTTGTGAACGGATCATCGAGAACGACGATTGTGTCTGCCAGAAGCGGGTCCGACTTAACGCGGGCGAGGAAGAACGCGAGTGCGAGCGTGGATTTGTCACCTGAGCTAAGAGTATTGCGAAAGCTCGGCTTGTCGACGGCATCGGCGCGGGGCGACACCGGATGATCGTTGATGAGGATGCTATAGCTCGCCGCAGGCTCTTTGCCTTGGTAGTTCGGCGGTTGATAGTCGATGCTGAATCCCGCCTGAAGGTGCCCGAGATATTCGTTGATCATCTTCCCGAGCGTGTCGGTGATTTTCTTGCCGTACGCGGTAAGGTCTGCGCGCACCTGTTCCTTTTCAGTCGCAATCGCTTCCTTGCGGGCCTTACAGGCCTCTAGCTGCTTTGCCAGTTCAACAACATCGGTCTCATGCCGCCGCTTGGTTGCGGTGAGGGTCTTGAGCTGGGCCTCAAGGCTCGCGAGTTTTGATTGGTCGAGCGAGCCCTTCAGCGCCGCAACTGCGCGCACGTACTCGTCGATCACGGCGTTGAGCGCAATCACGGCTTCGCGCCCGCTGGTCCAATCTTGCAGGGCTTGCGCAGCGGTGTTTGGGTCGAGGCTAGCGGTTAAGTTCGACTGTTTTTCGACGAACACCGCATCAAGTCCGCGCGCTCCCGCTTCCATCACGTCGGGAACTGATACGGGCGATTTCAAATCTGCTGGCGGAACGCTGCTCGCTTCCGTCCAGTACTTTATCGTCTGTTCGTTTCTCTCCATCTGGCGGACGAAGGCGCGGCGGAAGTCACCAGATGCGTAGCGGGCGAACGTCTCTCGCGCTCGAACGACTTGACCCGCAAGGTTCTTGTACGCCTCTCCGAAGAATTCGGCGTAAGCGTCAACAAGCGTCCGGTCGGCCAGTTCCTGTCCGCAGAACGGGCAATCATCCCCGGTCTCGAACGCGACGCCACTCTCTATCCAGCCTTCATGCGTAAGCCCGCCGGGCGTAGCGCCTTTTGTGTGATGCGAGATATGATCCCGAACCGCGCGCGCCGCTTCTATGGAGACGCCTTTCACGTCGGTCTCCAGAAGCCGCGTAAACTGCTCTGGGTCCGTCGGCACGGGTAGATGCTCCGGCACCGGTGCGGCAATCAGTTCCTTCGCGCGACGGGCTGTCTCGGCCTCCGCGCCCTTGGCGGCGATGTCCTGATCTATCGTCGAAGAGGCAGGCAGACCGAGAAACGCATCAGGGGTCATCCCTGCAGGCGCAACGCTCCGCACGATCACGCCAAGCTGGGCTTCCAGCGTCCTGATCTTTTCGTTGTTCTGGCGGTTCTCATCATCGAGCGCGACAAGCTTCTTGACGCGTTTCACGCCTTCTTCGCCAACCACCAAACCATACTGGTTCTTCATATGGTCGGCGGAGACGCTGTCACCGGAGAAGACGTTGTCGTTGATGAAAGAGCTGTCATAGACAGCGATGCGCGGCGCATTGCCCTTCCAAGCGCCGTCATCGAAAACGCAAGCGCCGGACTCGCACCGGATGACTATCTTCTGAAGTGTTCCTGCGGGAAGCGTTATGCGGCCCTTCAAGATGGCGGGATCGCCGCTATCCAGCGAACGCAGAACGTCCGCGAGCGTCGACTTGCCCCACCCGTTCTCGCCGAAGATGAGAACGCATCGGGTCAGCGAGTGAGTGGAGCTTGGCTTTGCGGTCTGAAATCGACCGACATTCTGGATGTACTTTATTTCTTTCAGCATCATCAGCCCGTCGTGGCTGGTCGTTGGAAAATGAAAACCATCACACTGCCGTCAGTCTTGACCGGGATCGTAGGTGATCTTCGTCGTCACTTCGGTCATCGCGTAATGGACGAACTGAGCGCCGATGGCAGTGAGTTCGTATCGTTCGTCATCGTCGAATGCCGATTTCATCTGCTTGGGGCCGCTGCTCCGCGCCATGCCTGCGCGCGACGGAGCCTTCTTCGAATAGAAGTTGCCGGCATAGTCCGTCTCGCGGTGCTGGCGGATGATCTGCCCCGTCGATAGATCGCGGATCAGCAGCTTGAACAAGTCGGCTTCTGCAGAATCCTCGCGCACCGTTCCCTTACCGAGATTGCGCCAGATGTCCGCTCTAGATGAGCCCGGGTTGCGGTAGAGTTCGCCGATGACTGCAAAATGAAATTCCGAAAATTTCTGCAGCCACTCAACGAACAGGTTCACGACTTCGTCGCTTGCAAGGCTCGCTGACGCTGCGTTCGTCAGGACGTTGCGGATATACTCCTGCTTCTTTGTGCTTTCGGTGCCTGCCCAGTTCCGGAAGGCCTTCTTGATAAGCGCCTGGTACTCAGACGACTTGACGCGCTCTGCGATCTTTTCATCGTGCATGTCGAGCCGCGCCATGATGTCGATGATGGTGCGCTGCTTCTCGCGCATTTCGTCTTCGAGCATCTTGAGCCACGCGCGGATTGCGTTCATCGCCTCCTGCTGCTCGTGTTCACCCCAAACACTCGCCGCAGCGGAGAGGAAGCCGCCCGCAAAAGGAATCGCTGATCCGGCAGCGTTCAGCGCGCCGCGCATCCACTTGTTGCGCTCGGCATTGGAGTCGCCTTCGTCGTCATCCTTGCGTGGTACGGGCAGGTTCGACATGACGGGCCTAGATGATGTCCTTGAGACGGTTGACGCTGCCGATATGCTCCAAGCGCGTTTTGACTTCTCGCGCCACGCGCTGCTCAAGACCGGCGTTGTGGGCCTCTATATCTGCCCGCTGGCGTTCGATGTATTCGGCAAGCATCTTTTCCTGATCGCCGAGCGCGCGCTTGATCGCCTCCGCATCGTTCCTTCCTTCCCAGCCGATCATGATCGACTGGCCCGATACTCTTCCGTGGGGGATGACGGAGGTGAAGCTGTTCGGCTGCAACTGGAACAGGATCGGTTCGCCGGTAAACGAAAACGTCTTGGTCGCGCGGACGCCGTCAATCTCAATGTGGCGACCGTAGTCGTTCACACTCGTTTTAATCGGTCTCACGTCTTTGGTCGGGGCTGAGAAGTCGACTGCGAGCGTCGCAACCGCGCCGCGTTCGGTGATCAGCTTCACCAACGCAGCCTCGTCTAGTGAGGGGTTATCGCGAATTGCCCGGTCGACATAGTTGCGCAGCTCATCTTTCTCTTTTTGAAGATAAGCGCTGAGGTGTCCCCGAATGAATAATGCGTCGCCAATAATCATTGCTGCTCCGAAATCAGATTGGAAAACCCAATTCTAGCAGATCGAACGAAACAAGAACAATGTTGTGGCGCTAATTATCCACAGGCTGCCCGCTAGGGTTGAGGTGCCGTAATCTGCATTACGAGGCGCAAAGGAGTGGTCGCCGATGGGAAGAGCGCCAGCGGCGCATCGGCGAGAAGCGATCCCGCTTGAAGGGTCCGGGCCGGACGCGGTATCGGGGTCATCGCGGCTTGTTGCGCTGACCTTTCGGCTTGGAGCCTTTTGAGCGTGGAGCCTTGTCACGTGTGGCCGCCGCTTTCGAGGCCTTCGCGTCGACTTCATCTGATCCGGCAGCCGGGTCCCATCCGGCCATGCCTTGCAGTACGCGATCCGCGTGTTTGATCGTGTTCACGTGTCCATAGTGGTCTTCGATCATCTTGACCGAGGTTCCCATTTGCTCGGCGAGAAAATACACGTCCACGCCCTCCTGCAGGCGGAACGTGGCATAGGTGTGCCGGAAGCAATAGGTCGAGCGGGGGACGCCATGCGCGCCTTCGCGCAAGGCCGCTTCAGTTAGAACGTCTTCTATCAGGCGTTTGTAGAGCGATTTCGCCGGTTCTCCGGTCGTCGTCGTGAAAACCCTGTCATCCGGCGCGGTGGCGCGCGAAATCGCACGGATGCGGTCGAGAAATTCGCCGACGCTCTTGGGAGCGACCAGCTTGCGCGACTTTCCCTTGCCCTGCACGAACAGCACGACGATTTCGCGCCCTTCGCGATCTTTCGCGGGCATGATGTCCCGCCAGCGCAGGTTCTTCAGCTCTGAAGGGCGCATGCCTGTGTTACAGGCGATGAGGATCATGTTGTAAGCGACCGTGCGATACCACAAGCTTGAGGGCTTGCTGGATGCCTTGACCCACGCGCGCCCGACGACGTGTAGCTTGCGGTATTCTTCGAGCGTGAATTCGTCACGCCGCATGGTCTTGAGTTTCGGGCGCTCTTCGAAGCGCTGGCTCGCCGGTACGTAGCGCTTCTTGATCGCGAAGTTCATGACCGCTGCGAAGATCGACATTTCGAAGCGGATGGTGGCGTCGCTGATAAAAGCGACGGTCCTGCTTTCAAGTACGGCGGAAGATTTGGACTCAAGAAGCTTGCCGCGATAGATGCCCCGGCTGTGCAGCGCCTTGGTCTGTGCTGCAGCGTTGCGCGCGGCGAGTTGTTCCGCAACGGCAGCAGTGACTTCACGCACGCCGTTGCGCTTGTTCCGGCCTGCGCCGTTTTCACGCCGCCATGCGGGGTAACCGCCCCAGAGTTCGTCTCCGATCAGGTGAACTTGGGTCGAGCCTACATAAGCTTCCAGCGCGCTTTCGATCACGGCCTTGAGCTTCTTGGGCCGGGCCGCGCTGATCTCGCCGCGCTTTGCTCTTGCTTCTTGTGAGGCGAGGTATTCCTTCGCGACGTCCCGGAACGGTCGGTTGAAGACTGGAACGTCGTGCTTCAGGCGAAATCGCACGTCGGCGTCATGGTCGAACGCGCGCTCTCGCGCTGCGTGCGTATCGGAGGTCTTGAGCGAATAGGTCTTGTACCGGTCGGCCTTGGGGAGCTTGATGCGGCAATAGTAATTGCGGTGGTCGACATCTGCCCTGCGGAAGATGATAAGCCCCGGTTTTAGCTCCTGTTTGTCCGTAATGAACGCCATAATATGCTCGTTTCTGTGCAGATTCCGTGTAGATCAATCGCGTAAGCCATTGATTCTTCATATGCTGTGCATGCCATGTGTAGACCATCATAGCACAGAATGTTGTGTTTTTACAGATATTTATGATAAAGTCTTCATCCCGGCGAAGGCCGGCACCCACGCAAGCTTCCACATTCTCGACGACAGGAGTGTACCGTCAGCACCAGCGGGATCCGGCAAGTCCCTCACCTGCCCATCTCGCCGAAGGCGAGCCTTCGGCTCGACGGGCGTCCTCTCCCGTCCCGGGAGAGGAAAGTGAAGGGGCGTTTCGGCGATGACGCGCACTTCCTTCTCCCGGGACGGGAGAAGGTGCCCTGAAAGGGCGGATGAGGGACTTGAGACATGCGCTCGATTAGCCGCCATATCGGAAAGGATCAGCACCAGCGGCGCGCGGCACCTGCGGCGTCGAGCACATGCCCCGACACGCTCCGCCCCTTGCGGCTCGCGAGCTGCAGCGCCGTGGCGGCGACGTCCGCTTCCGACGCCTGCCCCTCGCCACCCGTGACCGCGATCGAGGTCGGTGGCGCGATGGCGTTGACGCGGATGCCTTGATCCGCCCACTGGCGCGCGAGCCCACGCGTCAGTTGCGAAAGCTCGGCGCGCAGCATGTCGGCAAGCATCATGGCGCGCCCGCCCGCGGCGTCCGCCATGCGCACCACGTTGAGGATGCCGCCCTCCGCCCACACGAGCCGCATGCGGTTCGCAGCCACCTCGGTGAGCCGCAGCGGCAGGAACATCGCATCCGAGATTGCGTCCTCGACGTCGTCCGCCGTCTCGAGCCGCGACGCAGCTCCGACCGTCACCAGATTGACCACCATGTCGAATGAGCCCGCATCCTGCGCGGCGGCCTGCACGAAGCGCGTGGCAGCGTCGTTCGTGTCGAGCGCCGTCGTGAACAGGCTGATCTCGCTCGAGTTCTCCGCCAGCACCGCGGCGAGCTCCGTCATCTCGGGGCCGTCGTCCGGGCTCTGAATGACAAGATGCGCGCCGTGATCGGCAAAGGCGCGGGCGATATCGAAGCCGAAGGCCGGCGTGAGGCCGGTGATCAAAACGCGGGCGCCCTTGAGCTCGGGCAACGCCACAGGTTCGCAACTGCGCGCGATCACGCTCATCAACATCAACAGGTCTCCCTCGTACGCCGGACAGGAAGGCGG
>JBFXEP010000001.1:33401-63926 GCA_050179995.1 Hyphomicrobium sp. | reverse complement strand
GGACTAGAGATCAACGCGGAGCGCGTCGACGGTCCTAAACGGGTGGCCTAGTGGATCAGGGTTGGGGTGCAGACCATAGCATGGAGAACTCTCATTTTGCGTGGACCGATCTCAGGGGGGCAGGTCACTTCCAACCCGCAATGCTCACCGTCAAAGCCGGCGACTCGGTCGTGTGGGTCAACAAGGATTGGTTCCCGCATACCGCGACGTCAGAGACCGGCGGTTTCGATTCGCTGGAAATCCCGCCCGACGATTCCTGGACATACACGCCAAAAACGAAGGGCGAGTTCCCCTACGTCTGCACACTCCACCTGACGATGAAGGCGAAGCTGCGGGTCGAGTAGAGGCCACCGTCGCCGGCTGCGCCGGGGGGCGTGTCAATCGGGCCGGTCGGCGTGCGGCCCGAACTCCGCCGTGTTCTGCTGTCGGATCTTGTCGAGGATGTCGGGGAAGTCCCGCTGCGTGATTGTGCGCGAGTCCGACCGCGGGAATGGGAAGCCGCGCCGTGCCAGAGCGTCGTCGACGTCGATCTCGATTTCGGCATAGTCTTCATAGGATCTACCGGTGACACAGGTGTCTGGGTTGCGCAGGGCGATGCCTTTGGTCTCGCCGCAGAGGGCCATGATGGCGGCCTTGTCGTCGTTGCTCACCGGCGCCTGCTGCACGAGCCAGGGGCTCACCACGGTGCCGATCTCCAGGTTGCGGCGAGTGACGAGGCCTTTCGCCGGCAGCGACACGCGCGAGTCCCACCATACGCCATCGACCGCGCGCGCTGCCCGGCTCCCCATGTCGCCGGGCACGGCGCCGAGACGCGCGAGGATCATGCGCAGCGCGCTCGCCATGTTCTCGTTGTACGAGGCTTCGCTGGTGACCGCATACTGGTAGACGAGCGAGCCGGCAAGCTTGATGCCGAGCAGATTCGAGTAGAGGTCCTCCGGCGAGAACGCCGATGCTTCCTCCGGAAAAAGCGCCAGCGCGGACCAGCCGTACCACGTCGCAATCTCGTGCCACACCGAGAGCTGGAAGGCGATCCATTCTGCCATCGGCACGGCGATCTCGCGGCGGTCGTGTCCTTCCAGCTCATCGGGCGACAGCGCCTTGGTCGTAAGACGCCGTCTTCCGCCCTCCGGCGGCAATTCGATCAGCAGACCGCTCTCCAGCGTCCGGCCAAGACGGGTGCGGAGGAACAGTGTCCAGTCGGCCCAGTCGCGCACGTGGGCCGTGTCGATGAAACCGCCGCGACAGGTGTACACGAGACCGTTGTTCTCGTTCGTGACGATAGCGCCTCCGGGCCGGCTCGCTTCGAAAGCGAGGGCGCCGTTGTCGTAGTTGTGCGGCCCCAGATCCTCGAGGCCGATGACGTTCGCCAACTCCAAGCCGGGCACCAGGATCGACATCAACCTTACGTGCAGGCTCGTGCCAAAAGCGCAGCAGGGACGGAGATGGCGCGGGGCGGGAATCCATGGCATGTCCTCCGCCCGCACGTGGCGCGCCAGCTCGGGACTGATCTCGCGCGCCAGGATGTCAGGCGGTATCCCGACGTCTGACGCCTGCCACTTTTGCTCCGTGGCGCAAGCGGAAAGCGCACACATAAAGACGAGGATCGGGAGACGGGAGCGGAACCCCTACGTTGCGCTCAAATTCAAGCGCGTCGACACGGATTCCACGGAGACTGCCTACAGACGTCCGGCTGCGCGGCGTCGCACGACAAAGTCGGGCACGCGCAGCGGATCACAGGCTCTCCACTTTGATCAAGTTCGTCATTCCGGGGCGCCCCACAGGGACACCGGCAGTGATGACCACGGTGTCCCCGCCGTGCACGCGCGCAGCCGCCAGCGCGGCACCAAGGGCTCCGTCGATCAGCGCATCCGTCATCGGCTGGCTCGGATTCAGCAGCGGCGTGACGCCCCAGACGAGCGCCAGCCGGCGATAGATCTCGACGTGCGGCGTTGGCGCGAGGATCGGAGCCCGGGGCCGATATTGGGCGACCCGTCGGGCGCTACCGCCGGACTGTGTGCAGGTGACGATAGCAGCGGCGTCGATCTCCGCCGCCATGGTGCAGGCGGCCCGCGCGACCGCCTCGGACAGCGAACCGCCGGTCTCGGATCGTTGTAGCCAGGCGTCGAAAGGAAAGCTCGACTCGGCATCAGTGGCGATCGCCGCCACAGTCGTCACTGCTTGGACGGGGAACTGACCGATCGCGGTCTCTTCCGACAGCATGACCGCGTCCGTACCGTCGAGAACCGCATTCGCCACATCCGTCACCTCGGCGCGCGTCGGTCGCGGGCTGTCCTGCATGGAGCGCAGCATGTGGGTGGCGGTGATGACGGGCTTGCCCGCGCGATTCGCCTTCCCGATCAGCATCTTCTGCACCCGCGGCACCGTCGCCAGCGGGATGGCCACACCGAGATCGCCACGCGCCACCATGATGGCATCCACGCTGTCGATGATCTCGTCGATATTGGTCAGCGCGTGGTGCGTCTCGATCTTGGCGATCAGGGGCACGGTGTACCCGAAATCCCGGATCAAATCCCGCACTTCGAGGACATCCGCAGCCGTCCTGACGAACGATATGGCCACGTAGTCGACCCCATAGCGGAGGCCGAAGGCGAGGTCGTCGCGGTCTTTGTCTGTGAACGTCGGCCCGGTGATCGAGCGGTCCGGGAGGTTGACGCCCTTGCGGGATGCCAGCGTGCCGCCCGTGATCACTCGGCAGTGGACATCCTCCTCGGTAGTGCCAATGACCTCGAGCTCCAGATCGCCATCGCTCAGGAGCAGGCTGTCGCCGGGCTGAACGTCTTCAGTGAGATGCGGGTAGAGAACGGAAACCTCCTGCCGCGAGCCGAGGATCTGGCGAGTGGTCAGGGTGAACCGCGCGCCGGCTTCCAGCGTGACCGCCCCCGATGCCATCTCACCGATCCGGATCTTCAGCCCGGCGAGATCCTGAAGGATGGCAATGGACCGACCCAGACCATCGGCGATACGCCGAACGGCCATGATGACCTCGAGGTGTTCGGCCTGTGTGCCATGAGAGAAATTCAGCCGCGCGACGTCCATTCCCGCCTGAATTAGTTGTTCGAGAGCCTCTGGAGACCGAGACGCGGGCCCGATGGTGCACACGATTTTCGTTCGCGGCATCGATGATTGCCCGACGCTACCGGCAGATACTGCCGGTGACGATGATGCCCGCCTTGTTCGGTCCATGGTCCGCGTCCACTACGGAGTGAACAGAACGTCGGGAATCACCGCACGAGTGACACGCTCTGCTTTGCTTACGCGATCTTGTGCAGTGCCGAGCCCTTGTGCATCGCGATGTGGTCGGTTTTGTCGCTCTTGATTTCATACTGCGGCTCGTCCTTGCTCGCGTGGTGAGTGTATCCCTTGTAATCAACGTCTTCGGTGTGAATCTTCAGGATCCTCCCGCGGACGCGCCCGGCCTCCGAGTTCCAGGTTACGTGATCGCCGATTCTAAACGGTCGCCTCATTGCTGGCTTCCCTCCGACTGCCTTTACGAGCACCGCCATCGGACGACCGAATCATCAACGTGCGGAGAGCTCCCGCCCGCTCATGACTCCGTCACTCTTTGGTGCGAGCCAAATTCGTGGGTCATCTGGAGACGAGTTTGGCGTCCAACGTGATCTCGGTGCCCGCGAGAGCTTGCGAAACGGGGCAGCCCGCCTTGGCTGCCTCGGCGTGCTGCATAAAGGTCGCTGAGTCAATACCGGACACCTTCGCCTCGCAGACGAGGTGGCTCTTGGTAATCTTGAATCCTCCATCCTGCGGCTTGACCGTGACGTGGGCGGTTGCGTCGACGTAATCGGGCCTAAAGCCCGCCTGGCCCAAGACCAGCGACAGCGCCATCGCGAAGCAGGCCGCGTGAGCCGCGCCCAATAGCTCTTCGGGATTGGTGCCGGCACCCTCCTCAAAGCGGGATGCGAACGAGTAGGCTCCCTTGAACACCCCTTCTCCAAAGTCGACCGTGCCCTTCCCTTCCTTGAGGCCCCCTTCCCAGCGTGCGTGTGCTTTGCGTGTCGGCATGTGATGCTCCTTATCGAAAATGCGGGCCTCTGCCCGCTGGCGGGGCAGTGGCTGGTTGAATGTCATCGAGCTCATCGTCGAGCGCTGACATCGGTGCGTCCTGCCGTGGAAGACTTCTTGGCGCCGATGGTCTTCGAGGCGCGCGGACGCCCTTCGCGCTTGTTGCGACGAGCGCCTCCCGCCTGTCGCTCCACCAGATAGTCGCGCAAGACCATGGCGCCGTTGTGCAGGACGTCGTGGGCGCTGTACAGCAGGGTCACCGTGCGGCGCCTGCTGGCCTGGAGGATTGGCTCCCAGGCGTCGCGGTTCGCGTTCAGCTCGCGCCGGTATCGCCGCCGAAACTCCTCCCAGCGCTCCACGCGATGATCGAACCACTTGCGGAGCTCCGTGCTGGGTGCGACCTCTTTTATCCACGCGTCGGCCGCGAGAGCCTCCTTCTTCATGCCTCGCGGCCAGAGGCGCTCCACCAGGAATCGACGGCCATCTCCACGTGCGGGAGGGTCGTACGTGCGCTTGATCCGGATCATTGCGTTGCCTCCTCGCGCCCGCCTTGGGCGAGCAACTGGTCGAGCACGTACGGCAGGATTCCGCCGGCTGAGAAGTGGGCCGCTTCGATCGGCGTGTCGATCCGGAGCACGAGCGGCACCGAGTCCTGCCGGCCGTCCCGGCGCTCGATCTCCAAGACCACCGACTGGCGTGGGCGAAGGCTTGCACCCACCACGAGATCGAATCGCTCCGTGCCGTCGAGCCCGAGCGTCTGCGCGCTCACGCCTTCCGGGAATTGGCACGGCAGGACACCCATACCGATCAGGTTGGAGCGATGGATCCGCTCGAACCCACGCGCAATGACCGCGCGCACGCCGAGCAGACGCGCGCCCTTAGCGGCCCAGTCGCGCGAGCTGCCCGCTCCGTAGTCCTCTCCGGCCATCACGATCAGGGGCACACCCTCGGCGCGGTATCGCTCGGCCGCGTCGTAGATGCCCAGGCGCTCGCCGTCGGGCTGGTGCCGGGTGATTCCGCCCTCGACACCGGGGACCATCAGGTTCTGGATGCGAACGTTGGCAAACGTCCCGCGGACCATGACCTCATGGTTGCCGCGACGCGCGCCGTAGCTGTTGAAGTCCTCGACCGGGACTCCCCGATCGCGCAGGTAGCCGCCGGCCGGTGAGGTCGGTTGGATCGCGCCGGCCGGGCTGATGTGGTCCGTTGTGATCGAATCGCCGAAGATGGCCAGCGCCCGCGCGCCCAAGACATCACCTGACGGGGCGGCCGCCATCGAAGCATCGAAGTACGGCGGCTCGCGGATGTACAGCGAGGCCGGGTCCCATTCGTAGAGCTGCCCCGTCCCGGCGGGGATCTGGTTCCACAGCGGGTTCTGGTCGGCAAAGTCGGCATAGACGCGCCGGTACTCGGCGGGATCGAACGCGCTCACAAGCAGCGCATCGATCTCCTGCATCGACGGCCACACGTCGCGCAGGTAGACCTCGCGCCCGTCGACGACGGCGAGTGGCTCGCGCGTGAGATCGACGTCGACCCGTCCGGCGATGGCAAACGCCACGACCAGCGGCGGGCTCATGAGGAAATTCGCCTTCACACTCTGGTGAATGCGCGCCTCGAAGTTGCGGTTCCCCGACAGCACGCTGGCGCCGATGATGTCGTTCTTCGTCAGCGCCTCCTCGAGCTGGCGATCGAGCGGCCCCGAGTTGCCAATGCACGTCGTGCAACCGAATCCAACCAGGTGGAAGCCCAAGCGATCGAGGAACGGCTGCAGCCCCGTCTTGCTCAGATACTCGCTCACCACGCGCGAGCCGGGGGCGAGCGACGTCTTCACCCGCGGCTGGACGCTGAGCCCGCGCTCGACCGCCTTTTTGGCGAGCAGGCCTGCAGCCAGCATCACCGTGGGGTTCGAGGTGTTGGTGCACGACGTGATGGCCGCGATCACCACATCGCCATGCGCCAGCTCGGAGGTCAGTGGTTGCGCCGGCCGAGAACGCGCCGGACCGAGCCGGTTCGGCGTCGGTCGATTGTTCATCATCTCGGCCTCGGTGAGCGGGTTGGTGTCGTTCGCGTGCCCGTTTGGCAGCGTGTCGCCCGACTGCTCGCCACCGCCCGGCCGCGGCTCCCTCCCGTCTCCAAGCCGTACCTGGACGGGGCGCGCGACGTCGGCGGCCGACTTGCCATAGCCATCCGGGCGAGTGAGAAGCGCGAGAAATTGTTCCTTGAGCTCGCCCAGCCCGATGCGATCCTGCGGCCGCTTGGGGCCGGCGACCGACGGCTCGACACCAGCGAGGTCCACGTCGAGCACGGTCGTGTAGTCACATTGGCCGCTCGCGGGCATTCCGAACAGCCCCTGCGCCTGAAAATAGCGGCGCACCGTCTCTACGTGCCCGTCACTTCGGCCAGTCGCCTGCAGATAGCGGCAGGACTGCTCGTCAACGGGGAAGAAGCCGATCGTCGCGCCGTATTCGGGCGCCATGTTCGCGAGCGTTGCGCGGTCCGGCACCGACAGACTCGCTGCGCCCTCACCGTGGAACTCGACGAACTTGCCGACGACGCGCGCGTGCCGCAACAGCTCGGTGATGCGCAGGACCAGATCGGTCGCGGTCACGCCCTCACGCAGCCGGCCGTGGAGGTGCACGCCGACCACGTCGGGCAACAGGAGGTAGACCGGCTGGCCCAGCATCGCCGCCTCGGCCTCGATCCCACCGACTCCCCAGCCGACGACCCCGAGTCCGTTGATCATCGTGGTGTGAGAATCGGTCCCGACCAGCGTGTCGGGAAACAGCACCCCCTCCTTCTCCAGGACGCCGTGCGCCAGAAACTCGAGGTTCACCTGGTGGCAGATGCCAAACCCCGGCGGCACGATCCGCAGACCGTCGAATGCCTGCGCGCCCCATTTGAGAAAGCGATAGCGCTCGCCGTTGCGGTGAAACTCCATTTCGATGTTGAGGCTGAGCGCGTCGTCCCGGCCGAAGTAGTCGACCTGGACCGAGTGATCGATCACAAGATCGACGGGAACCAGCGGCTGCACCCGTCCGACGTCACCGCCACGCCGAGCCACCGCCGAACGCATCGCCGCGAGGTCGACGAGAAGCGGCACACCGGTGAAGTCCTGCAGCAGCACGCGCCCGACGACAAAGGGTACTTCCGCGGTCCGCGCGGCGTCCGGCTGCCAGCGCGCGAGCGCTTCCACGTCCTCGTCGCCGATGCGCTGGCCGTCGAGATGGCGTAGCACCGACTCGAGGAGGACGCGGAGACTCACCGGCAGCCGCGAAATACTCGCTACCCCGCTCTCTTCGAGCCGCGGCAGCGAGTAGTACGTTGCGGACGCTCCAGAGGGAAGTGGCAAGCGCTGGCGGACGTCGATCATGCTTCCCTCCCGGTGACAGAACGCGAACAGTGAGCAGGGAGTCCAGCGGGGAGCTCGAATCGTCCTGCCGATCGGCAAACACGTTCAAGAACCTGTCGAGCCTCGCCAGCAACGCGGCGCAAGACCGAGCTCGATTGGAGCACAGCCCGGGCAGATCGAGACCTCGGTTCGAACCTCATGAGAACAACCTCCTTACACTATAGAGCATAGACGCGCGGGAAGGTTCCCTGGAACCTCTCGCGCCCCGCTGACTCTATCGGTCATTGGTCGGAGATTCCGGACGGAAGCGGCCATCACTCAGCAGGGCGGGCTCTATCCGCGAGATCGACGCGTCCTACCCCCACGCGCTGAAACTCATCGCGCGGTGGCGCACCGTACGCTGCCGGGCTCATTTGCCCTGCTTGTGGTTGCCCCCCAGGCGGTGTCGGTGGGCGTCGGCGTAGGCGCAGAGGCGGCCGAGCAACATTTTATCCGGGCTGACACCGATCCCCGGTACGAGGTTGTTCGGTTCGAACGCCGGCTGCTCGATCTCGGTGTGGAAGTCGGTCGGGTTGCGATCCAGCGTCAGCCGGCCGGCCTCGTGCAGCGGGTAATCACCGTGCGGCCATACCTTGGTCAAATCGAAGAGGTTGAGGCGGTAGGTCTTGGCTTCCTCGAACGGCATGACCTGCATTTCAGCGTCCAGCTCGGTGAGCGTGGCCGTGCTCGGGGCCGTCGTGTCGGTCTGGCTCTCGGGGCTGGCCTTCGATGTCTACGCGCAGATCGGGCTCGTGGTGCTGATCGCGCTCGAGCATGCCGAACCCAAAGGCCCGCTCTCGGTGGTGCTTCGGGATGGCACCACCAAGGCCTCTACATGTTTGAGTTCGCCTGGCGTCGTCAGCTGGCGGTGCTCCCGCTTCAAGACTTTGCTCACGAGCACATGGTAACTATCCGCGACGACAAGAGTGCCACGACCGGTTCTTGTTGGGGCCTTTCGAAGCGGAACCACGAAAGCGGGGTGCCAGCAAAATGAATGAAAGCGTTGATGTCATCATCATCGGCTCCGGTACCGCGGGACTCGCGGCGCTTCGCGAGGTCCGCAAGCGCACGGAGCGCCTCGTCCTGATCAACGACGGACCCTATGGGACCACGTGTGCGCGCGTCGGCTGCATGCCATCGAAGGTGCTGGTCGAGGCGGCGAATGCCTATCACCGGCGACAGTCCTTTGAAGCGTTCGGGATTCGCGGCGGCGACCGCCTATCGGTCGACGTTCCGGCGGTGCTGCGCCGCGTGCGCTCCCTGCGCGACGGCTTTGTGGCGGGCACGCTCGAGGCGACCGACGACATCGGCGAGCGCAACATCCCGGGGCGGGCGCGTTTGGTCGGTCCGGATCGGGTCGAGGTCGCCGGCCGGATCATCTCCGCGCGGCGTATCGTCATCGCCACAGGGTCGCGGCCGATCGTGCCGAGTGCGTGGACGTCGCTGGGCGATCGGGTGCTGACGACGGATACGCTTTTCGAACAGAGCGATCTGCCCAGGCGGATCGCGGTGATCGGGATGGGTGCCATCGGCGTCGAGATGGCACAGGCGCTGTCGCGCCTGGGATTGGAAGTCACCGGTTTCGACCTGGCCACGCGACTGGCGGGGCTCAGTGACAACGCCGTCAACGATGCGTTGATCGATCTGTTGCGCAAGGAGTTCCCAATTCACCTGGGTGCGCCGGCGGCGCTGTCGGCCCTACCGGAAGCTCTCGAGGTCCGAAGCGGTAACCGCGCGGTGGTGGTCGACCGCGTGCTCGCGGCGCTCGGCCGCCGCCCCAACGTCGACGGAATGGGCCTCGAGTCGCTCGGGGTCTCGCTCGACGAACGCGGCATGCCACCGGTGGACACGACGACGATGCAGGTCGGCGATCTGCCGGTGTTCCTCGCCGGCGACGCGAACGAACACGCGGCGGTACTCCATGAGGCCGCCGATGAAGGGCATATCGCCGGCATCAACGCCACGGCGGACGAGGTGGTCTGTTTCAAGCGTCGAACACCCCTCGGCATCGTGTTTTGCGATCCCGGCGCGGCGTTCGTCGGCCGGCGGTCTGCCGAACTGGACGACGCGACGACGGTGGTCGGTGAGGTGAACTTCGAACGGCAGGGGCGGGCGCGCGCGGCGCAGCGCAACCGTGGGGTGATGCGGATCTACGCGGAGTCACCGGGTGGACGCCTGCTGGGTGCCGAGATGTGTGCCCCGGCGGCCGAGCACATGGCGCATCTGCTCGCGCTCGCCATCGAGCGCGAGGTGACAGTGGCCGACCTATTGCGAATGCCGTTCTACCATCCAGTACTCGAGGAGGGGATGCGGACGGCTCTCCGCAATCTGGCGCGACAGTTGCCACCGAGCGGCGAGTCGGACCTCGCGTCGTGCGAAGCGTTTCGGATCGAGGCGCTGGACTGATCCTCGACTTCGCCGGCCTTCGCCCGCTCGGAAGTCGATCGGGTCGGGGGCAAGTGGCCGCGGCAGCGCGATGGCTGGAAGCATTGGCGGAGTCAGCTGTGGCAGCGTAGGCAGCACTCGCTTCTCACTACGGGCACGGGGCGCGGACACGAGCCAGCCCGCAGCCCTTCGCTCCCAAGCGTCAGCGCGGCTCGGGCGACTGGGATTTCGACAGCAGCCTCGCGATCTCCTTCGCCTGAGCGGGGCGTGCCAGGACCAGCAACACATCTCCTCCCTGGAGGAAGCTATCGCCGCCGGGAACGGTGAAGGTGTCATCGCGACCGATCAAGGCGATCAGGCTTCCTTCGGGCAGCCCGATACTGACGATCGGCCTGCCGATCACCTCTGCTTTCGGCGGAATGATCAGCTCGATCAGATCCGTGTCGATGCCTTCGATCTGCTCGAAAGCGAGCGGATGATCCTGCCGCCGCGGCAGCGACGCGTCGACGCCCAGCAGCTTCGCCACCGCCGGAATCGTCGTCCCTTGTATGAGCACGGAGATCAACACGACGAAGAACACCACGTTGAAAATCGTCTCGGCGTTGCGCACTCCGGCGAGCAGCGGGAAGATCGCCAACACGATGGGCACAGCCCCCCGCAAGCCCACCCAGGAAACCATCGTCTTTTCTCTCACGCTCATGCGAAACGGCAACAGGGTTGCGAACACGGCCAGCGGCCGCGCGACGATGACCTGGAACACCGCCACCAGCAGCGCGATCCCGCTGATCGGCAGCAGGTGCGAAGGCAGCACCAACAGGCCGAGGGTCAGAAACATGGCGATCTGCATCAGCCATGCGAGACCGTCGTGAAACCTCAACAAACTGTTTTTGTGGACGAACCTCGTGTTCCCGAGAACCATCCCGGTGATATAGACAGCCAGGAATCCGTTGCCGCCGACCGACGTGGTGAAACCGTAGATCAGCGTCACCAATGAGAGCGTCAGGACCGGGTACAACCCCGGGTACTCAAGGCGTGCATGGTTCACCGTCGCCGCCACACCCCGCCCCATGCCGTAGCCGATAGCTCCCCCGAGGACCATCTGCTGAATGAACAGGGGACCGAGGCTGGCGAATGACTTGCCGGGCTCGATTATCAGCTGCACAAGACCAACGGTAAGGAACACCGCCATCGGATCGTTGCTGCCCGACTCCAGCTCCAGGAGAGGCCTGAGCGGAGACTGTAAGCTGACGTTCCGCGAACGCAGGATGCTGAACACGGCGGCGGCATCGGTCGACGACACGATCGCCCCCAGGAGCAGGCCCTCGACGAGCGTGAAGCCGAGAACCGTACTGGCGAACCAGCCGACGAGCACTGCGGTCAGCAACACTCCCACCGTCGACAACGCCAGCCCCGGCCCGAGCACCGGACGCACGCTCTCCCAGTTGGTCTCCAGCCCTCCGGCAAACAGGATCAGTGTCAGGGCCACGACTCCCATAAACTGCGCCGACCAGAAGTCGTCGAAGGGAATGCCGCCCGGCCCGTCCGAACCGGCAAGCATGCCGAGGAGGAGAAAGATCAGCAGCGACGGTATCCCGATCTTCGCCGAAACCTTGCTGGCGAAAAGGCTCAGGAGGAGTAGCAGCGAGACACTGACAAGGACGTGTTCGATCGATACCATTCGTGTGTCATCGCGCCGGCGGTCATGCCACGAGAACGTCGCACGTTGCGGCGCGAATGACGCCTTCGGCGATGCTGTCGAGAAACATTTTCGCGAGCCCCGACCTTCCTTGAGGTGCCGAGAGCGAGCAGGTCGGCACGGCACTGCTCGCCACCTTGAGAATCACGGAGCGGGGCTCCCCGCGCCGTAGCCCGATACGGACATGTCCTTCGGGATCACCTCGCGGATCGCCAGAAAGACGGCCCGGTAGAGGGTCTTGGTGAGCGGGCCGACGCATAGTCCGAATTAGCTGGCGAAATTACCGCAACGCCCCATATCGGACGCCCACCCGAGCGCACAAAGTGGCGCGAGCTGCCGCTGTCACTGTGTCGAATCACGCTCATCTGCCGCAGGCACGCATATTGGGCTTCGCAAAGCGTTGTCAACTACGGAATCGTGGGATGGCACCGGGACGCCACCTGCCGCTGAGGCTGGTTTACTCGATGTCGACAGCGAACCCTGGATGCCGATCGAGGCTCCGCGCCCGACTAGACTCGGGCGGGCAATTGGCAGATTCAAACAGCTACTGAGCCGAGCGGCCAACCCAGGCTCGCTGTTGCCGTGCTGCGCCCGCAGCCTGACCTAACCTGTCGTTGACGCCATTTCGCCAGCCGTAATATGCCTGCATCCGGGCTGTCAGGAAGATATTTCGCCTTACCCCACCTTCGCAGCTCATGTCGGCTGGCTATCCGCAGCGTAGCTTCCAGCGGTCCGTGTGCGCTCGATCCATGTGAGAAGGATGAACGCGGCTGTACGATCGGCGAGCAATCCGCGCCTCGAGGGGTAACGCCGACCGGAGTGGAGCGATGCGTGAGCAGCGACTGGCGGCCGTGTGGATGCGAGCGGGAGGCGGTGAGATTCACCCGATACGCGAGGAGTCGAGACCATGAAGGTACGTGCAGCCATCGCCACCAAGGCGGGCGCGAAGCTCGAGGTCGACGAGGTCGATCTCGCCGGACCGAAGGACGGCGAGGTCCTCGTCGAGATCAAGGCGACGGGCATCTGCCACACCGACGAGTTCACCTTGTCGGGCAGCGATCCCGAAGGCCTGTTCCCGGCGATCCTCGGCCATGAGGGCGCCGGCGTGGTGGTCGATGTCGGGCCGGGCGTGAAGTCGCTCAAGCAGGGCGATCACGTCATCCCGCTCTACACGCCGGAATGCCGGGAGTGCAAAAGCTGCCTCAGTCGCAAAACCAATCTCTACACCGCGATCCGCGCGACGCAGGGCAAGGGACTGATGCCCGACGGCACCAGTCGATTCAGCCGCAAGGGCCAGCCGGTGTTCCACTACATGGGCTGCTCGACGTTCTCGAACTACACGGTGCTGCCGGAGATCGCACTCGCGAAGATCCGCCAGGACGCGCCCTTCGAGAAGGCCTGCTATATCGGCTGCGGCGTGACCACCGGCATCGGCGCGGTGATCAACACCGCGAAGGTCGAGCCCGGCGCCAATGTCGTGGTCTTCGGACTCGGCGGCATCGGCCTCAACGTCATTCAGGGCGCCCGGATGGCCGGCGCCAACATGATCGTGGGTGTCGACATCAATCCGGCGCGCGAGGCGCTGGCGCGCAAGTTTGGGCTGACGCATTTCGTCAATCCGAAGGAGGTCACGGCCGACATGGTCCCGCACCTGGTCGAGCTCACCGGCGGCGGCGCCGACTACAGCTTCGAGTGCGTCGGCAACACGACGCTGATGCGCCAGGCGCTCGAGTGCTGCCATCGCGGTTGGGGGATGAGCGTGATCATCGGCGTCGCCGGCGCGGGCCAGGAGATCTCGACGCGGCCGTTCCAGCTCGTCACCGGACGGCGCTGGGTCGGAACCGCCTTCGGCGGCGCGCGCGGGCACACCGACGTGCCGCGCATCGTCGACTGGTACATGGACAAGAGGGTCAACATCGACGACCTGATCACCCACGTAATCCCGCTCGACCGCATCAACGAGGGCTTCGATCTGATGCGTGCGGGCAAGTCGATCCGGACCGTCGTCACGCATTGACCCGGGCGGAAGCCGGGGTCAGAGCATGGGCTCTGACCCCGGTTTTCGTTTGAGACAGGAGCACAGATGTCCACGATCGAGACCCTCGACGAGCATGCCTGCTTCGGCGGCACGCAAGGCTTCTATCGTCACGAATCGTCGGCCTGCGCCGGACCGATGCGCTTCGCTGTGTTCGCGCCGGCAGCGGCGAAACAGCGCAAGCTGCCGGTGCTCTTCTATCTCGCCGGCCTGACCTGCACGGAGGAGACGTTCGCGATCAAGGCGGGCGCGCAGCGCGTCGCCGCCGAGCTCGGCCTGATCCTCGTCATGCCCGACACCAGCCCGCGCGAGCCGCAGCTGCCGGGCGACCGCGACAGCTGGGATTTCGGCCAGGGTGCGGGCTTCTACGTCGACGCGACGCAAGCGCCGTGGAAACCGCACTACCGCATGTTCAGCTACGTGACCGAGGAATTGCCAGCGGTGATCAATGCGAACTTCGCCGGGGATCCGGCGCGTCGCGGCGTGTTCGGCCATTCGATGGGCGGCCACGGCGCCCTGATCGCCGCGCTCAAGCGCCCGGACGCGTTCAGGTCGTGTTCGGCCTTCGCGCCGATTTCCGCGCCGATGGAATGCCCGTGGGGCCGCAAGGCGTTCGGCAACTATCTCGGCGCCGACCGCGACGCCTGGGCCGCCTACGACGCCAGCGCGCTGATGCGCGACAAGCCGTTCGGCCGCGAGATCCTCGTCGACCAGGGGCTCGGCGACCAGTTCCTGGCCGAGCAGCTCATGCCGGAGCTCCTCGAAGCGGCGGCGAAATCGTCGGGCCAGAAGCTCACGCTGCGCCGCCACGCCGGCTACGACCACAGCTACTACTTCATCCAGACCTTCGTCGCCGACCACCTCGTGCATCACGCGCGGCAACTGGGTTGAGCCGAGCCGGGCCAGGGCGCGGGCGCGAGGGGGCCCACAGGTCCGCGCGTACCGCAACGCTCATCGTGCCGCGCCGCTGGCGGAGGACTCGATCACGTTGAGCCAGTCGGTGTGAACAAATCCTCCGTCACGCTGATCCACGCGCTGATAGGTGTGGGCGCCGAAGAAGTCCCGCTGCGCTTGGGTGAGGTTCTGCGGCAGCCGTGCACTGCGGTAGCTGTCGAAATACGCGAGCGATGCCGACATGACGGGGACGGGAATCCCCGCCGCCGCGGCGGCCGCCACGGTCCGGCGCCAGGGCGCTTCCGTCGTGGCGAGCGTCGGACGGATCTCGGTGTCAAGCAGCACATTCGTCAGGTCGGGCTCGCGCCCGAACGCGTGCATGAGGGTGTCGAGCAGCCGTGCCCGAATGATACAGCCCCCCTTCCAGATCCGGGCAACCTCGCGCAAGTCCACTTCCCAGCCGTACTCCGCAGAGGCGATCCGCAGCAGGCTCATGCCCTGGGCGAAGCTGCAGATGGTCGCGGCGTGGAGGGCACTGTGAACGGCAGCCGCCACCTCCTGAACGTCACCCGGGATGCGACCCGTGATCGCCGCCCCAAGCTGACGGCTGGCGATGAGTCGCTCGCCCTTCATACTGGACAGGGCTCGCGCATCGAGCGCCGCCGCGATCGCCGGGATCGGCACCCCGAGCTCGAGCGCAGACTGCGCCGTCCATTTGCCGGTGCCCTTTTGCCCGGCTTGATCGAGAATCATCTCCACGAGCGGGTTCCCGGTTACGGGATCCTCAGCGCTCAGCACCTTGGCCGTGATCTCGACCAGGTACGATTCCAGCGGGCCGCGGTTCCACGCAGCGAAGCGGTCGGCCAGGTCCGCTGCCGGGAGGCCCAGTCCTCGACGAAGCAGGTCGTACGCCTCGGCGATCGCCTGCATGAGGCCATACTCGATGCCGTTGTGGATCATCTTGACGTAATGGCCGGCACCATCGGGCCCGAGATAGGTCACGCACGGACCTGAATCGGTCTTCGCGGCGATGGCTTCCAGCACGGGGCGGAGCATCTCGTACGCAACGCGCGCGCCGCCGGGCATCAGCGACGGCCCGTAGCGAGCCCCCAGTTCGCCGCCGGAAACACCCATTCCCACGAAGTGCACGCCCCGGGGGTGCGCGGCGATCTCGCGGCGCTGAGTATCCCTGAAGAAGGAGTTTCCACCGTCGATTACCACGTCCCCCGGGGAGAGGAGGGGCGCGAGCCGCTCGAGCATCTCGTCCACCGGTGCGCCGGCCTTGATCATCAGGAAGATGCGGCGTGGCGGCGTGATCGCCGCGACAAACTCCTCCAGCGTTCTGGCGCCGATCCATTGTCGACTCGCGCCGTTGCGCTCGATGAACTGCCGCACTTTCCCCTCCGTGTGAGTCCAGAGGGCTACCCGGGAACCGTGGTCCTCGAGGTTGAGCGCGAGGTTTTCGCCCATGACGCCGAGGCCGATCAGGCCGAATTGCGCCAGGGGAAGGGTCAGGTCCTGCTCTGCCATGCGGAACTCCTCGTGTTGGTGCGTGGGTGGTGCCTACGACTTCACCACTCCGGTACTGCTGACCGTACTACAGCACCCGCCTGCTTTGTCGATGACAGGCAAACTGGTCGCCTGGTGCTCGTGAGGTGTCCGGCGCGCCGCGTCGATCGGGTCCTCGGCCGCACAGCAGGCCGACACGGGCTGCATGATCTCAGCCGGTAGTGTCGCGAAACTGGTGGAAAAAGGAAGAAAGGCGTCATCCTCCGGCCGTTTAGCAACAACGAACAGCGCGCCCGCTTGCGGGTGCCGAAGGAGAACGAGTCTCGGCGCCGTGCTCGGCGACATGAGGAGCCGGGCGGCGCGCGTGGTCGATGGCGTATAGTGGGACTCCGCTCCGATGGGCAGCCGATGCGCGGCCACCTCGGCCCTCGGGTTCAGAAAGGTCGCCACGGAGGGCCGCCCGAGATCACGCCCGACGATCCAGAGAGCGACCTTGGGAAAGGGCCCGCTGAGCGCAGGCAAACTCATACGGGATATCGTTGCCAGTGCCAGCGACCGCCCGGAGCCGCGCCCGGTGCAACCGCCGGAGAAGGGCCGCATCGTGCGAGATCGCCGAGGCCGGCGGCCTCTACCGGCTTTACGAGCGCGTCGCCGCCTGACGCCGCGCGCTCCCGCTATCGAGCCGCTCGACCCGGAGCGCACGCTCGGGATCGAGCAGTCGGCCGCCCCGCGCCTCGGCTCGCCGGAACCTCGCGGAGCGACGCGCGCCCCTCGTCCGACCCGGGTCGTGATCGGTGTCCGCGCATCGCGCCCACACCGCCAAACCCTGCGAACATGGATTTTCGCGAGGGACGGGTGTATCAACCTGACGAACCACTGGAGGCAATTGAAAGAAAGAAATAAAGGAGCGGGATCAACATCGGCTTCTCAATCCGGCCCCGCAGACGGTTCTGTGAAGCGTCCTGACGGAGACCTCCAACGATTCCGAAGGTCGCTGAGGCCACTCTGGATCGGGGCGATCAGGCTGAGGACTACCGCGTTCAGCCGATCGTCGAGCACGACAGGAAGCGGATGACCCGATGATTGGCCACAGGCAGCGCGCTCTGGTTCTTGGATGTCATGGCGGTGTGGGCCGGGCGGTACTGACCCTGCTCGAACGCAGTTCACCAGGCCGCAGGATACGCGAGTCGCTCGAGGCGCTGATCCTCGTCGACCGGGAACAGTCAGCGCTCGCTGTGCCCCTGCACGGTGCTGTGCTTCTTCCTCCGACCGTAGTGGAGTCGTCGGAGGATCTTGCCGCACTGATACGCACGCACGGTCTTACTCAAGTCGTCGATGTGTCCTCCATTGACACGGTCGATTGCACGCGCGCCTGTGACGAGCTCGGCGCTGACTTTTTGTGCACGAGCGTCGAAGAATGGGCCGGACGCGGAGCGGTTTCGACCGATGACGCGATCGCTCGCTTGTTGCCCCCGCGCCGTCCGCTCCTCGAGCGACAAAGTCACCTGATCGGTAGCGGCGCCAATCCCGGCATTGTCAACGCACTGGCATTCACGGCGATGACGGAATTCGCGAGCCGGGTTGGCGTGCCGGCGACCGTGGCAGGCCTCGATCTCCATGCGCTACTCATTACCGAAGAGGACACGACCGTGGACGAGGATGCGTCGCGCTCCATGCGCGTCTTCCCGATGACGTGGAGTCCGCTCCACTGTCTCGAAGAGTTGTTCGAGCCTACCGCATTCGCGGCTCGCGACGGGAAAGTCGTCGATCTTGGACATCGCCCGACCGATCGCTGGTATCGCGCCAGATGCGGCGACCGGCCGATCGAAGGCATGTCTGTTCCGCATGAGGAGATCGCGACTTTGGCGCGACTTTTTTCGACGGTCGAGATCGGATTTCTTTATCGCATTCCGGCGGCCGCGCGACGGGCGCTGGCGGCGGACCCGGACAACCGGTGTCCCCAGGCCTGGCAAACGCGGCGGCTCTGTCCGCCGTGGGCGACGACGCTCACCGGCCGTGATCGGGTCGGGGTGCTGTTGTGCAGCCGTAGCTTCGGCGAGCTCTGGATGGGTTTCGACACTGACATGACGCGCGGTCTCAGCATGCAGACCAATGCGACACAACTGCAGGTGGCCGCCGGCGTGCTGGCTGGATGGAGTCAGCTCGGTCGCCGAAAGGGCATCCACTTCGTCGAGGATCTTGACGCGGAGAAGTTCGTCCGCGTTGCAAGCGAGGTGCTCGGCGCTCCAATCAGCGTCCACGATGCATCCGCGGCCCCGAAAAGGTTGGCCGAGCGGTCCGCGACGTCATCTTAGGCTTCGACAGTCGGCGCATGACATCGCCACTGTTGGCTGTCCCTCGCGAAAATTCCATCTGAGCCGATTCATGCAGCCTCGCGCCGCTCGTAGCGGTGATGAAGTCCGCCGAGTTCGGGCAAGGCGACGATATTGACGATTCCCGGCGGCGGAGCCCAAGACGGCGCGAGACGCTGGTGGATCGTTCCTGGCCGCTGATCTCGCGCCGGCATACCTCGCCGGGCTCGAACGCATCGCGCCTTCGACGGTCGAAGACATCGCCGGCGAAGCCACGAGAAAGGGCCTCGTGATCGGGGTACGCGGCGCGGATCTCGGTGATGGCGAGAAGTTTCGCGCCGTTCGTCGGCGCGATCGCGCCGCCAGGACCTCGGGCCGTACCACCATCGGTCTGCGCCCTCTTGAGGCAGAGCACCTTCGTTGAAACAGCTGGCCTATCGTCGGCGCTGGTCATCCGCATCAAGAGGTTGGCCGCGTTTCAGGAATCCAGAGTTCCACAGGAAGCAGGCAATGCGTCTGTCCACCACACTGACACCGCGCGTGCCCGCACAACTACGACAATGACGAGATGACACTCGCCGTGCACCCGCAAAACAGCGATCCTTCATCGGGAGTACGGGAAGGTGAAGCTCGCCAAGTAGATCAGCGGCTGCCTGCGTCAGGTGGGCGATCCTGCTTGATTGCCGCAGCTGCGGGTTCCGGAAATTTTGTCCGGTCTTTTCCGGAAATTCTGTCCGGTCGTGAGTTAGCCGGAACGGCCTGAGAGTCAAGGTGCGGGGTGCGCGCCGAGGCGCCGTTCTGGATGGCGCGGTAGGCGATCGCGATGGCGAGGTGGGTCTTCCCGCGGCCGGTCTTGCCCATGAGGATCAGGTTGCGCCCCTCGGTGACGAACTCGGGCCCGAGGTAGGAGCGGAGGAGTTGGAGACGCACGGTCGACTGGAGGGAGAAGTTGAAGTCGTCGATCGTCTTGAGGAACGGGAAGTGTGCGTCGTGGACGGCGCGCCGGAGGCGGGTCTGCTGGCGGTGAGCGATCTCCTCGGCGACGAGCACGGCGAGGAAGTCGCGGCAGGACCACTGCTCGGTCTCCGCTCTCTCGCAGAGCTCGCGCCAGACGCGCCTGGCGTTGGCGAGGTGAAGGCGTTTGAGCAGCGCTTCGAGATCGACGGTGCTCGGATCGAAGGTGAGATCGCCGGGCATCAGGGCACCTCCGCAGAGAAGAGGCTGGGCTGCGTCTGTGGGCGGCCGAGGCACTCGGCGACGAAGGTCGTGGAGATGCGGCCGACGTCGAGAGCAGCGCGGAAGGCGCGGTTCATCGCCTCGGGACCGACCTGTTGGAGCATCTCGTGGAGCGCATCGACATCGCGGGACCAGGCTCCGTGAGGATGGCGATGGACGAGCTCGGTCAGGAAGCGCACGGCTGCCTCGCCGGCCTCGAAGAGGTGCTGGCGTTTCAGGTAGCGCTTGCCGCGGGCGCCGGAGATCGCGGCCAGGTGTGCGGCGCGGTGTTCAGGCAGACGGGACGGGGTGCCTCGGCCGCGCTGGCGCTCATGTCGAACCTCGTGTCGCCCGGCGACGATGCGCACCGAGTCGCGGTAGAGGTAAGAGAGTGCCAGGGAGGCCCGCGGCCTCCGGCGGCATCGAGTAGCTGTGGGCCTGGTGCACCACTTCGGCCGTGGGACTAACGGAAACCGGGATCCGCAGAGCGAGATCGGCAGGCTGAACGCGGAGCGCCCGGAGACGAGACCGCTCCTCCTCGATCCGCGCTGCAGGGATGACGCCCGTAGGTCGACTCGGGCGCTCGGTGTTCGTCTCGCGCAGCCAATCGGCGAGCTGCACCAAGAGGTCCTGGTCGTCATGGAAGCGGCGCTGCTTGAAGAAGGAGCCTTTGACCCAGCCCACCAGGGACTCGACGGCTCCCTTCTGCCTCGGTTGGTAGGGCCAGCAGACCTCGGCGGTGAAGCCGATCTCGAGGGCGGCGTAGGCGAAGATGGGATTCCACTCGACCACCTCGCCGTTCTTCTTCCACTTGAGCGCCACGGTCTTCGGCCGATCGAAAACGGCGCACAGAGGCACACCACCCATGGCGACGAAGTGATCGGCAAGAGTACGGATCAGCGTCTCGGCGGTCTCGTCCGGGACGATAGTGACCTCTGCCCACCGGGACCACTTGAGCCGGGAAGCGAAGAAGTGCACCCGCTTCCTGCTGCGATCGCCGAACTCGACGTCCACCTGCCCGAAGTCGTGCTGCGAGAACTCGCCGGGGAGGCCCTCGAAGCGCATCTCGACCGGGACCTCGCGCGGACGCAGCGACGCGATGAGCTCGTAGAGGGCGCTCTTGCCGCCGGAGTAACCTTCGAGGCGTGCCCGGCGCAGGATCTCCACGGACAGGAGACCGGGCTCGGCTGTGAACACGTCGGCCACAAACTGGCGGTAGGGCTCGGCCTTGCTCGGCCTGCCGATCCTCGACGAGGACGGCGAGACGAAGTCGATCTCGGTCACGGGCGCCTCCTTGGCGACGCGACGCACGGTGCGCTCGTCGACGCCGACGGAGCGCGCGATCTCGACGTGCTGCATGCGGCCGGCGGCCACGAGCACTTGGATGGCGTGGCGCTTGAGCGCTGGGAACATCGACACCTCCACGAATGGAGATGTGATGAAGCAGCGCGGCAAGCGTCCGCCACCGGCGTGGGCGGGAGGCCGACTCCCCGCCCCGCCGCTACGCCGGGCTCTCTTTGCGGCCCGCTACGCCCCCGCCCCTCAAAGAAGGGAGAACGAACCGACGCTTTATCGATCAACCCTTGGAATCGTCTGTCCATCGCTTCGAACCTCCGTTTCGAAGACCAGACAGAATTTCCGGAATCATTCCGGACAGAGTTTCCGGAACCCGCAGCATCAGTCAACCGGAGTACACAGGTGGTGCCGCTCGCGAACTCGCGGACCTTGCCGCCGACACACAGGGAAATCGGCGCTGCCCGGGGATCACGCTCGCGGACCGTGAGTGAGTCGCGCGTCAGCCGCAGATCCACCGTATGGCCGCGGTACCGAATGCGCATGTCGAGGCGTTCCACTTCCCGCGGCATTTCCGGATTGAGCCGCAGGACATCCTGTGCTTCGAGACCCGTCGACACGCGCTGCACCAGGTCGACCGTTCCTGCCATGGCACCGAGGTGGATGCCCTCCGCGGTCGTGCCTTGCTGGATGTCGCTGACGTCGCTCTGCAGGGCCTCCGCGGCGTAGGTCATCGCCCACCGACGGTCGGAACATCAACGCGTCGGCTGTTCCGAAAGCTTGTAGCGGTTGGCGCTGTCGTTCTCCGCTTCGAGAATGAGGTCGAGGCGTTGGATGTTGCCGTACCGAGCTCGATAGCCCTCCCAATCCCGCTCGGCGAGCTCTTCATACCCCTCGAACTGGCTGATGATCCCGTCGTCGTGAAACGGCAGAAACATTCTGCGGCTGATATCGTCCCAGCGCGCGGTCTCTTCCGCGGACAACCGGAGCCGGGCGGTGAGCTCGGCGCGGCGAATGTCGGGGAGGAGGGCGAGCACCTCCAGCGCCTAGCACCCACACGGTCATGACGTTCGTATAGGCATTGTTGTCGAGATCGGCTGCCGGAGCGTCCGGATAGCCCTCGTGAAACTCGTCCGGGCCCATCACGCCCCGGATCTCGTACCGCCCGCGCTCGTGGTTGAATGTCGCCATGCTCGACCAGAAGACGGCGATCTCGAGAATCAGCTCAGCCCCGTACGACTGCAGAAGCTCCATCAATGCCCCTTGAGCCCGATTGATGGACCGCATCTCGATCCAGTGGCCAAGGAGCATAATCGTGACCAGCGTGGCCAATTCCCACCACAGCGCATTCGACTCGATCAGCTGAACTGAACGACCCAAGAGAAGAGGAAGGCAACCGTGATGGCGAGTGAGATGAGGGTCATCAGATCCGCAAGGATCGTCCTGTCATCGCCGCCGGTTTGGCGATGCCCATGAGGTCGAGCAGCGTCGGCGCCACATCGGCGAGCCTGCCCTCGCGAAGCCGCGAGCCCGCCTTGCCGCCAAGCAGCAGCACCGGAACGGGGTTCAGCGTGTGCGCGGTGTGCGGCCCGCCGGTCACGGGGTCGCGCATCTGCTCGGCATTGCCATGGTCAGCGGTGACGAGCAGCGCGCCGCCCGCCTTGCTGATCGCGGCGGCGATCGCGCCGAGCCCGGCATCGGCCGCCTCGACCGCCTTCGTCGCCGCCGCGAGCGAGCCGGAATGGCCCACCATGTCGGCATTGGCGAAGTTGAGCACCACCATGTCGAACCGCCTCGAGCCGATCGCCTCGACCGCCTTCGCGGCAAGCTCCGGCGCGCTCATCTCGGGCTTGAGGTCGTAGGTCGCGACCTTGAGCGAGGGCACCATGATGCGCTCCTCGCCGGGGAACGGCGTCTCCTCTCCGCCATTGAGGAAGTAGGTGACGTGGGGGTACTTCTCGGTCTCGGCCATGCGGAGCTGCGTGAGCCCCGCGCGCGAGACGATGACGCCGAGGATGTCGTCCATCGGCTGGGGCGGAAACAGCATCGTGATCAGCTTGTCGAGGGCGGCGGAATAGTCGGTCATGCCGAGAGCCGAGGCGATGCGCGGCGTGCGCGGGCGCGCGAAGCCCCCGAACGCGGGATCGAGCAGCGCAGCGAGGATCTCGCGCACCCTGTCGGCGCGGAAGTTGAAGCAGAGGATGCCGTCGCCGTCGCGGAGGCCGGCGTAGCCGTCGATCACGGCGGGGGGGATGAACTCGTCCGTCACGTCCTTGGCGTGCGCGGCAGCGATCGCCTCAGCGGCGGTTGCCGCCCGCTCGCCCTCGCCCAGCGCGATCGCCCGCCACGCCTTCTCGACACGGTCCCAGCGGTTGTCGCGGTCCATCGCGAAATAGCGGCCGCTGACGGTGGCGATGCGCACGCCCGATGGAAGGGCGGCCTCAAAGGCCTTGAGGAAATCAGGGGAGGATCGCGGCGGGGTGTCGCGCCCGTCCGTCCAGGCATGGACCGTGACCGGCACGTCTGCCTCGTTGAGCGCGCGGGCGAGCGCTGCCGCATGGTCCTGGTGGCTGTGCACGCCGCCCGGCGAGATCAGCCCCATCAGGTGGCAGGTGCCACCGGTCTTCTTCAGGGCCGCGACGAAACTGGTGAGCGGCGCCATGCCCGCGAGCGCGCCGCTCTCGATCGCGGCGTCGATCCGCGGCAGGTCCTGCACCACCACGCGGCCTGCGCCGAGGTTCAAGTGCCCCGCCTCGGAATCGCCCATCTGCCCGTCCGGCAGGCCGACATCGTGGCCCGAGGTGTGGAGCAGGGCGTGCGGGCAGGATGACCAGAGCGCGTCGAAGCTGGGCGTGTTGGCCTGCGCGATCGCGTTGTCGGCGCGCTCCTCGCGCCAGCCCCAGCCATCGAGCACCACCAGCATGACGGGTTTGGGTCGTCTCATCGCCAGGTGCTCCTCGCGATGTGCTGTAGCGCGGTGGGCCGCGTTCAGGAACCTCTGCGGAACTTCACCTCTCGCGCAGGCTGTGCGACCGCGCCGTGGCCGGTGCGCTCAGCGGAGGATGTTGGCCAGTGCCTCGGGCACCGCTTCCTCGGGAACGGTGAACTCCCGCGTCTTGCCGCTCGCGTAGGTGAGCGTCACCGCGAAGCTGAACCGGTCGGTCCGGCTTGAGGGAAGTGTCGGCGGGGCGGGAGCACCAGGAGCACCAATTGACTGACGAGGCAATGAAGACGGATCGCCCACATGACGCGCACTCTCACTTCCGCAGCGGACGCGGTGGAACGACCAGCACGTCACACGCCACGTCGCGCAGAACGTCGCCCGCGACCGTTCCGAGGAAGAGGTGCGTGACCCCCGTGAAGCCGTGCGTGCCGAGCACGAGGAGATCGGTGTCCGCCTTCTTGACGGCCTTCTTGATCACCAGCCGTGGCGAGCCGCACTTGAGGTGGGTCGTCCACGGCACCTCGCCGGGCCGCACTTTTGCCCGTGCAAGATATGTTGCGATCAGGGTGGCGAGTCGTCGAGATGCTGTCTGCCGGAACTGTTCGCGCCACTCCGCCGCGGCGTCCTCGGTGAGGCTCATATACACACGTCCCTTATAGAGAGACTCGAAGGCATGGATTACCAAGACGCGCAGCGGGGCCGGAAGCACCCGCTGCATCAGGGCGAGCGCGTCATGAGCCGCGTCATCGAAATCGAGTGCGATGGCGGGTCGGCGGTAAGGGGCGCGGGCGGCCAACCGGACCACCAGCACCGGGAGCATGAGCCTACGTATGACACGTTCGGCGGTCGAGCCGAGGAAGACGTCGCGCAGCGCGGACCCACCGCCGCGGCCCATGACGATGAGGTCGACCTTCGTCGAGCGCGCGCATACGGCAATCTCCTTGGCGGCGACGCCGATCTTCACCACCGGCGTAATGCTGACGCCCTTGGGCACCGACTTCGCCAGATTTTCGTTTCGTCGGCGAGCAGCTTCTTCGCGTTACGCTCGGCGATGCGACGATCCCCAGCAGGCAGACTCTTGGGGACGACGTGAAGCAGCGTGAGTCGCGCTCGATCGCTCAGGGGCAGGAGAGCGACGCGTGCCAGGACGCGGTCTGAGATCGGCGTGAGATCCACCGGGATAAGTAAGGAGCGGAATCGTTCCGGGGCGTACTGTTCCAGCTCGTTCGAAACACTCCGCTGCTTAGCGCGCTCGGTCACTGTCGAGCCTCCTCTCGCACTGTCTGGAGCTGGCCCACCGACCAGCGATGGTCGCGCCTGTTGCCAGGATGGAAGCATATCATCCCGGTTGCGCTGCCCACTAGGTCACCGCCCGCCGGGTAGTTTCCTCGCTGCGAAGGAATGAATGATGGTCTAAAAGCGAGCGAGCGAGACCGGATTCGCGCTCGCGTGCGCGCAGACACCAGCGCCCATGCTTCTGTCCGCGGCCGGCAATCGGTACAGTACCCTCACCATACCGCTCGTCGTCCTGTTGGCCCTGCCGTTCCTCGGCAGCCTGATCACGACGCTTCTGCCGACGAGGGCCCGAACGGTGCTCGCAAGTTGGGCGGGGCTCGTCGACGGCCGCGGCGGTGTGTCGCTGGCCATGGTAACGGTGGTGGTACCCGGCACGGTGTGTTCATCGTCATCTCCGCGATCGGGTTCCTGCGGCTGCAAGATTCTTCCTGCGCATGCATCCGCCCGCGCTCGCGTATACCTTCAATAGTTGGTGCGTGGCGCTCGCCGGCATTCTCTACTTCTCGATGCTCGAGGCGCGCCCCATGCTCCATCCATGGCTTATCGTTATCTTGCTCTCCATCACCATCCCGGTGACGACGCTGCTGATCGCGCGAGGGCGCTGTTCCACCGTCGCAGCGCCGCAGCCGCGGGCACGCCACCGCCGCTCAGCGCGGCCCGCGACTCCTGACGCCGGTGGCGCCGCTGAACGGCCGGCTTCGACCGCGCACGAAGATCGACGTCGCTTACTTGACAACGCAAGGCTCGCTGCGTGAATAGCTAATCTCTGTATCCAAATTGAGGAAATCCGCGCGGGGCTTCCTGATGGTCTCCGCCTCGCCGCTCACGCGATCGTCGTATCACGCCGATGCAGACTTCGCGCAGCTCCGGCTCGCGCCGGCCCGGCCCCCCACGGCCACAGCCTGAGTCGAAACTCCCCCAACCGAGCCGACGAGGTTCCCCAATGATCGATCGCCAAGCCGATCCGGACCCCCAGGAGACCCGCGAGTGGCTCGAAGCCCTCGAGGGCGTGCTGCGCAACGCCGGGCCGGAGCGGGCGCACACTCTGATCGAACGCCTGATCGACCAGGCGCGCCGCTCGGGGATACACCTCCCCTACCAGGCGACCACCGCTTACCTGAACACGATCCAGTCGAACGACGAGCCGCCCGCGCCCGGGGAGCCGGGGCTCGAGCACCGCCTCCGCTCGCTGGTGCGCTGGAACGCGCTCGCGATGGTCGTGCAGGCCAACCACGAGTCCTCCGGGATCGGCGGACACATCGCCAGCTTCGCCTCGGCGGCGACACTGTACGACGTCGGCTTCAACCACTTCTTCCGCGCGCCCGGCGAGGGCGCCGGCGGCGACCTGCTCTACATCCAGGGCCACTCGGCGCCGGGCATCTACGCCCGCGCCTTCCTCGAGGGCCGGCTCTCCGAGGAACAGCTCGACAACTTCCGGCGCGAGGTGGACGGCAAGGGACTCTCCTCGTACCCGCACCCCTGGCTGATGCCGGCCTTCTGGGAGTTCCCGACCGTGTCGATGGGCCTCGGCCCGATCATGGGCATCTACCAGGCGCGCTTCATGAAGTACCTGCGGGCGCGCGGCATCGCGGACACCTCGGGCCGCAAGGTCTGGGTGTTCTGCGGCGATGGCGAGATGGACGAGCCGGAGTCGCTCGGCGCCATCGGCCTCGCCGCCCGCGAGAAGCTCGACAACCTGATCTTCGTCGTGAACTGCAATCTGCAGCGGCTCGACGGGCCGGTGCGCGGCAACGGCAAGATCATCCAGGAGCTGGAGGGCAACTTCCGCGGCGCCGGCTGGAACGTCCTCAAGGTGATCTGGGGCAGCCGCTGGGACCCGTTGCTCGCCAAGGACCGCAAGGGCCTCCTGCTCCGGCGCATGGAAGAGACCGTGGACGGCGACTACCAGAACTACAAGGTGCGCGGCGGCGCCTACACCCGCGAGCACTTTTTCGGGAAGTATCCGGAGCTGCTCGAGATGGTCGCCCACATGACCGACGACGAGATCTGGCAGCTCGACCGCGGCGGCCACGACCCGCTGAAGGTCCATGCCGCGTACGCGCGCGCCGTCCAGCACGTCGGCCAGCCCACCGTGATCCTGGCCAAGACCGTCAAGGGCTACGGGATGGGCGAGTCCGGTGAGGGCATGAACATCAGCCATCAGCAGAAGAAGATGGGAGAGAACAGCTTGCGGGCGTTCCGCGACCGCTATCGGATCCCGATCCTGGACGACAAGCTGTCCGAGGCGCCGTTCTACAAGCCCCCCGACGACGCCCCCGAGATCCGCTACATGCACGAGCGCCGCCAGGCGCTGGGCGGCTACCTGCCGGCGCGCAACGCCGTCGCCCCGCCGCTCGAGGTCCCGCCGCTCGCGATCTTCGCCAAGCAGCTCGAGGGCTCGGGCGATCGCGAGTACTCGACCACGATGGCGTTCGTGCGCCTGCTCGCGACACTCCTACGCGACAAGAAGCTCGCCCGCTACGTGGTGCCGATCGTGCCCGACGAGGCACGCACCTTCGGCATGGAGGGCCTGTTCCGCCAGCTCGGCATCTACGCCGCCGAGGGGCAGAAGTACGAGCCCGTCGACTCCGACCAGGTCATGTACTACCGCGAGGACGAGCAGGGGCAGATCCTCCAGGAGGGCATCACCGAGGCGGGCTCGATGTCGTCGTGGATCGCCGCGGCCACCAGCTACGCCACCCACGGCGTGCCGATGATCCCGTTCTTCGCGTTCTACTCGATGTTCGGCGTGCAGCGGGTGGGCGACTTGTTCTGGGCCGCCGGCGACTCGCGCGCCCGCGGCTTCCTGATCGGCGGCACGGCGGGACGGACGACGCTCAATGGGGAAGGCCTCCAGCACCAGGACGGGCACAGCCAGCTCTGGATGTCGTCGATCCCGAACTGCGTCTCCTACGACCCGGCTTTCGCGTACGAGCTGGCGGTGATCGTGCACGACGGGCTTGTGCGCATGCTCCAGCGCCGCGAGGACGTGTTCTTCTATCTGACGGTGATGAACGAGAACTACGAGCACCCGGCGATGCCCGACCGTCCGCTGGGCCAGCCCAGCGTGCCAGAGGGCATCCTGCGCGGCATGTACCTGCTGCGCGAGGCGCCGCAGGCGAGCGAAGCGAGCGCGCCGCGAGACGGAGCCGAGCGAAGTGCATCGGGAGGCACCGAGGGAACGTGCGTGCAGCTGCTCGGCAGCGGCTCGATCCTGCGCGAGGTGCTGGCCGGCGCCGACCTGCTGCGCGAGGACTGGGGCGTCGGCGCCGACGTGTGGAGTGTCACGAGCTTCACCGAGCTGCGTCGCGACGGCCTCGAGGCCGAGCGCTGGAACCTGCTGCACCCCGAGGAAACGCCGCGCCGGGCTTATGCGACGACGCTGCTCAGCGGCCGCCGCGGCCCCGTCGTCGCGGCCAGCGACTGGGTGAAGGCTTACGCCGACCAGATCCGGCCCTTCGTGCCGGCGCCGTACCGGGTGCTCGGCACCGACGGCTTCGGGCGCTCGGACCGCCGCGAGCGGCTGCGCCACCACTTCGAGGTGAGCCGACACTTCGTCGCGATCGGCGCGCTCAAATCGCTGGCCGACGCCGGCGCGATCGCTCCCGGTACCGTGCGCCAGGCGATCGAGCGCTACAAGATCGATCCCGACAAGCCGTCGCCGGCGACGAGCTAGCGAGGACTGCGTGGCCGCCGAGCAGGAAGTCAAGCTCCCGAACATCGGCGACTTCGACGACGTCGAGGTCATCGAGCTCCTCGTCAAGCCCGGCGACCGCGTCGAACTCGAGCAGGCGCTGCTCGTGCTCGAGAGCGACAAGGCGACGATGGAGATCCCCTCCCCCGTCGCCGGCGTCGTCAAGAAGCTGCTGGTCGGCGTCGGCGACAAGGTCAGCGAGGGCGAGCCGATCGCGCTGATCGATGCCGAGGGGAACGCTGCTGAGGCTGCGGCTCCGAAGGCGAGCGAGGCGCCGCCCGCGCCGCCCGTCGCGAAGCAGGCGATCAACGCCGCCGCCGAGGCAGCGGCCGAAGCCAAGGCCGACGCCGAGGACGACGCGGGCGAAGCACCCTCGCCGACGGACCTCGCCCCCTATGCCGCGACCGGCGCCGCCGTGAAGGCCCACGCGAGCCCGTCGGTGCGCCGTCTCGCCCGCGAGCTCGGCGTGGAACTCAACCTAGTGCCCGGCAGCGGCCCGAAGGGCCGTATCCGGCCCGAGGACGTGCACGGCTACGTGAAGGCGCTGGTGTCGCAGCGTGGCGCCGCCGCGGTGCCGATCGCCGGCGTGCACGTGGCCGCGCCGGTCGAGATCGACTTCGCGAAGTGGGGGCCGATCGAGAGCGAGCCGCTGAACCGCGTGCGCCGCGTCGCGGCCGCGAACCTGCACCGGAGCTGGGTCACCGTCCCGCACGTCACGCAGCACGACGAGGCCGACGTCACCGAGCTCGAGACCTTTCGCGAGGAGCACCGCGCGGAGGCCGAGGCCCGCGGCGTGAAGCTCACCTTCCTGCCCTTCGTCGTGAAGGCCGCCGTGAAGGCGCTCCAGGAGTTCCCACGCTTCAACGCGTCGCTCGACCACACCGGCCAGCACCTGATCGTGAAGCGCTACTACCACGTGGGCGTCGCGGTCGACACCGAGCACGGGCTGGTGGTGCCCGTCGTGCGCGACGCCGACCGCAAGGGCATCTACGAACTCGCCGCCGAGCTGCAAGACCTTTCCGCCCGCGCCCGCGAGCGCAAGCTCCGCCCCGAACACCTGCAGGGCGGCTCGTTCAGCATCTCGAGCCTGGGCGGGATCGGCGGCACCCTCTTCACGCCGATCGTGAACCATCCGGAGGTGGCGATCCTCGGCGTCTCGCGCACGCAGTGGAAGCCCGTCTGGCAGGACGAGGGCTTCGTCCCGCGCCGCCTGCTTCCGCTCTCGCTCTCCTACGACCACCGCGTGATCGACGGCGCCGACGCCGCGCGCTTCACGACCCGACTCGCCGCCCTGCTCGGCGACCTGCGCCGGGTGCTCCTGTAATGGCGCCCGAGGGCCAGCTGCGCGCCGACGTGCTGGTGCTCGGCTCTGGCCCCGGCGGTTACACCGCCGCGTTCCGGGCCGCGGACCTCGGCCGCCAAGTGGTGCTCGTGGAGCGCTACCCCAAGCTGGGCGGCGTGTGCCTGAACGTCGGCTGCATCCCGTCGAAGGCGCTGCTGCACGTCGCCGAAGTGATCGCGGGCGCCGAGGCGCTCGCCGAGGCCGGCGTCGCGTTCGGCGCGCCGAAGCTCGATTTGGCCCGCCTGCGCGCGCACAAGGACGCGGTCGTCGGCAAGCTCACCGGCGGGCTCGCGCAGATGGCGAAGCAGCGCGGCGTCAGCGTCGTCACCGGCAGAGGGCGCTTCACCGGCCCGAAGGCGCTCGCGGTCGAGACGGCCGACGGCGAGCTGGCGATCGCGTTCGAGCACGCGATCGTCGCCGCCGGCTCGCGCGGCATGGCGTTGCCCGGGCTCCCGGAGGACCCGCGCATCCTCGACTCGACGTC
>JBFXEP010000001.1:0-33301 GCA_050179995.1 Hyphomicrobium sp. | reverse complement strand
GAGCTGATCTCCGAGTGCGCGCTCGCGATCGAGATGGGCGCCGACGCCGAGGACGTCGCCCTCACCGTCCACCCGCACCCGACCCTCTCGGAGACGGTGGCATTCGCCGCAGAGGTGGCCGCGGGAACCGTCACCGACCTGTACGTGCCGAAGCGCCGCCGGTAGCTTAACTAAACTATAATCTAGTTCAGACGGGCGTATGACTCTGCCACGAGCTGACCCCGGAATGGCATCAAGCGAAGGAGCTACTTCATGAAAATCCGCATCGCGGTGGTGGTCGATGACGAGGGCAAATGGAACTCGCACGGCTGGTCCGGCAGCAGTGACGAGGACAGCATGGGCACGGCCATAGACGGTCTTGATTCCGAGCACGACTATAGCCGCTTCTTCGTCGAGGCCGAGATACCGGACCCCAAATCCGTCCCGACCATCAAGGCGAGCAAGGTGGAGGAAGCCTAAAGGCGATCAGGTCGTTGAGTGGGTGGCCGCCACGCAGGCCACTTCGCCGCGTATGCGTGAGGCGGGCGGGCGGCTATCCTTCATTTCCGCCGTTGTCCAACGCATCAGACTTTCGGACACACGGTGGAGTTCCGCCTCGTGACGACACTTCGCGGTTCGGCGCGGGTCTCGAGGGAACTGCCCGATCGAATGGCTCCTGAGGCGACGACTGGCGAATCGTCGTCGCGGACCTGGCCGGACTACCCGCGATCGGGTTCCTGCGGGCTGCAAGATTTTTTCCTGCGCATGCATCCGTCCACGCTCGCGTACACATTCAGTAGCTGCTGCGTGGCGCTCGCCGGCATTCTCTACTTCTCGATGCTCGAGGCGCGCCCCATGCTCCATCCATGGCTTATCGTTATCCTGCTCTCCATCACCATCCCGGTGACGACGCTGCTGATCGCGCGAGGGCGCTGTTCCACCGTCGCAGCGCCGCAGCCGCGGGCACGCCACCGCCGCTCAGCGCGGCCCGCGACTCCTGACGCCGGTTTCGCCGCCGAACGGCCGGATTCGACCGCACGAAGATCGACGTCGCCAAATACCGGCCAAGGCTGCGCCTTCGCGCCGCGAAACCGTTGCGTGGAAAGAACGAGTCCTCGCGGTGGAACGTGAGAACGACCTCTTTCACTATAGAGCATCAACGGGCGGGAAGGTTCCCCGGAACCTTTCGCGCCCCGCCGACTCTATCGGTCATTGGTCGGAGGTTCCGGATGGAAGCGGTCATGATTCAGCAGGGTCAAGGTCAGGGTATGTCCGATGAACAGGTGATCGCGTGCATACTCCAGGGAGACGTCGCACTCTTCGAAATCGTGCTGCGTCGCTACAACCAGCGTCTGTACCGAACGGCGCGCGCGATCACGGGCGACGCCGGAGCGGCGGAGAATGTGGTCCGGGATGCGTGCGTGTGTGCCTACAGGGGCCTCGAGCAGTTCGCGGGTCGCACGACTTTCGCCACGTGGCTCACCAAGATCACTATCAACCAAGCGCTTGAGTGGCTGCGCCGGGAGGGACGATTGGTCGAACTCGAGGAAACGATGCCCATTGTGTCGTCCAATACGCCAAGCCCTGAGCAGCAGGTTGCGAATCGCGAGCTGGGCGAACTGCTCGAAGAGGCCGTCGATGCGCTGCCGGAAATCTACCGCGCCGCCTTCATGCTGCGCGACGTCGAAGGGTTGAGCACGAGCGAGACCGCCGCGTGCCTGGACATCACCGAACAGACCGCCAAGACGCGGCTTCACCGCGCCCGTGTTCTCCTGCGCAATCATCTCTCGGCACGGGCGCAGACCGCCGTGCCTGCAACGTTCCAGTTCGCAGGAGCGCGACGCGATGCGCTCGTAACCGCGGTCTTGGCGCGAATCGCACGCTCGGCCAGCACGGGCGAGAAGGGAGCTGAGGTATGAGCAGCCGGAAACGGAGCGCGTCCGGCGCCCCAGCGGCTCCGGCGATCCACACCGCCGGGATGGCTTCACCGCTGCAGCATCTGGCCGAGCTGGGACAGTCGGTCTGGATCGACTACCTCTCGCGCGAGCTGCTCCGGAGCGGCGGCCTCGCCCGGCTGGTGCGGGAGAACGCCGTCGTCGGCGTCACGTCGAACCCGACGATCTTCCAGCAGGCGATTTTCCACGGCGACGCCTACGATGAGCAGCTGCGTGAGCTGTTGCCGGGCGGACTGAGCACGAAGGAGATCTTCCTCGAGCTCGCCTGCGCCGACGTGGCTGACGCCTGCGACCTGCTCCGACCAGTCTGGGAGCAGACCGGTGGCCGCGACGGCTACGTCTCGATCGAGGTCGACCCGAACCTCGCCTACGACACCGTCGCGCAGTATGAGGAGGCGAGGAGGCTGCACGGCAAGATCACCCGGCCAAATGTGCTCGTGAAGATTCCGGCGACCAAGCCCGGCTTGGTCGCGATCGAGGACGCAATTGCCGGCGGGCGCTCGATCAACGTGACGCTCGTCTTCTCCGTCGAGCGCTACGTCGCGGTCGCACGCGCCTACCTCGAAGGGCTCGGCCGCTTCCAGGCCGCCGGCGGCGACGTCTCGACGGTACGATCTGTCGCGAGCTTTTTCGTCTCGCGCATCGACACCGAGACGGACCGCAGGCTCGACGCACTGGGCGCGCCGACCGAGCTGAAAGGGAAGCTGGGGATCGCGAACGCAAAGCTCGCCTACGAGCGCTTCCGCCAGCTTTTTTCGCGACGCAACGAAGTGTGGGCGGCGTTGGCTGCGGCTGGTGCCCACCCGCAGCGCTGCTTGTGGGCCTCAACCTCGACGAAGAACCCCGCCTATCGCGACGTGCTCTACGTCGAGGAGCTGATCGGCCGCGACACCGTCAACACCATGCCCGAACCCACGCTGCTCGCCTTCCAGGATCACGGGACGGTCGCGCCGACGCTCGAGCGCGGACTCGAGGAGGCCCACCGCCTGCTTGAGCAGCTCAAGGCCGTCGGCGTCGACTACGACGACGTAGTCAAAACGCTCGAGGCAGAAGGAGTCGAGAAGTTCGCGCACTCTGTCTCGCAGCTGCATGCCGTGCTGGATGCGAAGCGGCAGACGCTGCTGGCGGGGCCGAGGAAGACACGATGATACCGCCTTGCGCTCTAAAGCTTCGGGCGGAACGAGGGTTCGATTTCCTGAGGGAGGCTTCAATGGCTGAACAGTCGAAACCGAGCGGGCCAGATCTGACGCTGGGTATTCCGGTCTCCGATCTCGCCGATGGCGCCATGTTGCAAGGACACGTAGGCGGCGAGGCCGTGCTCCTGGCGCGCCGAGACGATGAATACTTCGCGATCGGGGCCGCGTGTACGCACTACGGCGGCCCCCTCGCCGAAGGGCTGATGGTCGGCGAGACCGTGCGATGTCCCTGGCACCACGCGTGTTTCGACCTGCGAACGGGTGAGGCGCTCCGCCCACCCGCCCTCAACCCGGTATCCTGTTGGAAAGTCGAACGGCGCGACGGCAGGCTGTTTGTCCGCGAGAAGGCGCAAGCCAGCGAGCGGCGGGCCCCCGGCGAGGTGAAAAAACCCACTTCCGTGGTGATCGTCGGCGGCGGGGCCGCGGGCAATGCCGCCGCGGAAACGCTGCGCAGGGAGGGCTACGCGGGCCGCCTCACCGTGCTGAGCGCGGACGAGTCTGCGCCCTATGACCGACCCAATCTGTCGAAGGATTATCTTGCCGGCAATGCCCCCGAGGACTGGATCCCGCTTCGACCGGCGACGTTTTATCGAGAGCATGACATCGACTTGAAGCTGGGCGCCCGTGTCGCATCGCTCGACACGGCCGGCCGACACGTGCAGCTCGAAGACGGGAGCCGCCACGCCTACGAGTCCCTCCTGATCGCCACTGGTGCCGACCCCGTGCGCATCGATATCGCCGGCGCGGATCTTCCGCATGTGCACTACCTGCGGACGCTCGCCGACAGCCGCGCGTTGATCGCAGCGGCTCTCACCGCACGGCGAGCGGTCGTCATGGGCGCCAGTTTCATCGGTCTGGAGGTCGCGGCCTCGCTGAGAACCCGGGGCATTGAGGTCCACGTGGTCGCGCCGGAGACCCATCCGATGGAGCGCACGATGGGGCCGGCGGTGGGACAGTTCATCCGAGCGCTGCACGAGGAGCATGGCGTCGCGTTTCATCTCGGGACGACGGCCGCGTCGATCGACGATCGGCGTGTCACACTGAAGAGCGGAGACACCCTCGAATCTGATCTCGTCGTCGTCGGAATCGGCGTCCGTCCATCGACGTCGCTGGCGGAGAGCGCCGGACTCGCCATCGATCGCGGTATCGCGGTGAATGAGTATCTCGAGACCAGTGTGCCCGGCATCTTCGCGGCCGGCGATCTGGCGCGCTGGCCGGACCGGCTCACGGGCGAACGCATTCGCGTCGAGCACTGGGTGGTCGCCCAGCGCCAAGGGCAGACCGCCGCCCGCAATATCCTTGGCCTGCGGGAACGCTTCGATGCGGTGCCGTTTTTCTGGAGCCAACACTATGACGTTGTGATCGCCTACGTCGGTCATGCCGAGCGCTGGAACACGATCGAGATCGACGGACAGCTCCAGGCGAGAGACTGCACGGTGACCTATGGCCGCGGCGGTAAAACGCTCGCTATCGCGACGATTGCGCGGGATCGCGAAAGCCTCCAAGCCGAAGTCGAGTTCGAACGGATGATCGCCCAATAGGCACTCGACACCTCCAGACCCCCGTGACCGGCGCACAGCACTGGGAGGCCAGGGAGGGGGCTGAAGCTGTCGCGCCACTCGCCACCACGAACGATCACACTGGGACCGATGATCGGCGATCGCCTGCGCATCTCGCTGCGACCGTCGCCTTCCTTCGACTTTGCGCTGACCGCGCGGGTCCTGCGCCGCTCGGCGCGGAACGTGATCGATCGCGTGGATGATGATGGAACCTGGACGCGCGTGGTGCCCCTCTCCCGAGGGCCGGCGCTCCTACGTGGAGCGCAACACGGCGCGCGGGTCGCCTTCGACGCCGCCCCCGCCCGCGCCGAGGACGGGTGCGCGATCGAAATCCTCGTCAGGCGGCTGTTCTCGCTCGACAGCGATCTCGCGCCGTTCTGGCGCCGCGTCCGCCGCGAGCCGCGTTTCGTCGAGTTGACTCGCCGCTGCTCAGGGCTGCGCCCGCAGCGCTTCCCGACCCTGTTCGAGGCACTGGCGAACGGCATCTGCTGCCAACAGCTGTCACTCGCGTCCGGCCTGACGCGTCTCGGCCGCTTGGCCGAGCGCTTCGGCCCGCTGACACCGGACGGCGCGCGGGTCGGTCCACCCGACCCCGAGCGCGTCGCCAACGCTCCGCTCTCAACGCTCCGGCAAGCCGGGCTCTCGGCCCGCCGCGCGGCCGAGTTGCGCGACCTGGCCCGTCTGCCGCTCGATCGCTTCGAAGCCGAGCTCACCTCGCTCCCCGATGAGGAAGCGAGAACGCGGCTCCTCGAGCTGCCGGGAATCGGCCCGTGGACCGCCGACTATGTGCTGCTCCGCGGGCTCGGCAGGCTCGACGTCTTTCCCTCAGGAGACGTGGGAGCCGCGCGCACGCTCGGCCGGATCCTCGGGCGCGTGATCGAGCCGTCGGCCGCCGGCCGGATCGCCGCTCGCTTCGCGCCGCTGCGGGGAATGCTCTACTTCTGCATGCTCGGCTCTGTGCTCGGGTCGCCTGATCAGCGATCGCCGGTCACTGCCAGGGCCTCCCGAAGCATCTGATTCGCGTAGCCCCACTCGTTGTCGTACCAGCTCATGACCTTGACCAGATCACCGTCGACGACCTTGGTGAGATCGAGATCGACGATGGACGCGCGTGGATCGCCAACAATGTCCGAGGAGACGAGCGGGTCACGAGATACACCGAGCACGCCAGCGTAGCGCTTGGTCTGCGCTTCCTCAGCGAGGATCTGGTTCACCTCGTCGATGCTGGTCTTGCGCGAGGTGAGGAACGTGATGTCTGCGATTGAACCGACGGCGATCGGTGCCCGCACCGCGATCCCGTCGAAGAGGCCCGCGTACTCGGGCAGCGCGCGCGTCGTCGCGAGCGCGGCACCAGTCGTGGCTGGCACGAGGTTCGCGGCCCCGGCGCGACCGCGACGGAAGTGTTTGCTCGGTCCATCGATGATCGACTGGGAAGATGTATAGGCATGCACGGTGGTCATCACCGCCTTCTGGACCCCGATGCGCCGACCGATCACCTCGACGATCGGCGTGATACAGTTCGTCGTGCAGCTCGCGCAGGAAATGATGCCAGGCGTGCCGCCCGGCATGTTCACACCGTGGACCACCGTCTCCACCTCTCCACCGGTCGACAGCGCCGAAAGGAGGACGACCCGCGCACCCGCGCGCACGTGCTTCTCGAGATCGTCGCGCCGGGCGAGCGCCCCGGTGCACTCGAACACGAGCTCGACGCCCAGCTCCTTCCATGGGAGCTCCAACGGATCGCGGGTTCGCAGCGTCCGCAGCCTGCGTCCGGCGACGACCAGCGCACCTCCGTCGATGACCACGGGCTTCGAGTAACGCCCGTACACCGTGTCGAAACGGAGCAAGTAGGCAAGGTTCTCGACCTCCACCAGGTCGTTGACAGCAATCAGCTCGAGCGATGGCTCATCGATCACCAGCTTCAGGATCGCGCGTCCGATTCGTCCCAGACCGTTGATCGCGACTTTGGTGCTCATGATGTTCCCTCGCTTGCCGTCACATCAGCGCCGAGCACGACGCCGACATTCACGCGTGCCACGTCCGACGGGTGATCGATTCAATGCTGCGTTTCGGGTCAGGTTCACCGGTGATCCTCGTGGACGTGAGTTGCCGACCGATGCAGAGACGCAATGGCTGTTTGGCGGCGGGCGATCGTATCCAGCGCCAAGGCCGAGTGCGCATAGGCACCTCCCGCGCGCATTTCCGCCGCTACCCAGATGGCCTCCATGATCTCCTCAGGCGTCGCCCCATGCCCCAAAGCGGCGCCGGTATGGCCGCGGATGCAATATGGGCACTGCGTGACATGCGCGACCGCGACGGCGATCAACTGCTTCGTCTTCGACGGAAGCGCACCTTCAGCGAACACGCTCTGACTGAAAGCTCGGAACGCCTCCGCCGGCCCGGGGGCCAGACGGGTTCGCTGCTCAGCGAGCTCCCGAGTTGCTTGCGGATAGACCTCTTCGTGTGCCGACATGGACGGCTCCTTTCTGATCTGACTCATCCCAGCGCTCCGCGAGTGGAACCTGCGCGCCCGCTTCCGCAGCACGCGGGACTACTCGCTTCAGCCTAAAAGAGTCTCCAGGCACGAAAAGGTTCCCGTCGAGTGTCCCGTGTCGACCATCGTAAACGTCCGGGAACCAAACTCAGACTGGGGACTCTGTGCGGGCAGGAGGAAATGTCATGCCGGAAAAGATCGCCCCGTTGGAGCCTGCTCGCATCGCGCTTCGAGTCAGCTTTGGACTTCTGCCGCTGTTGGCGGGGCTCGACAAGTTTACGTATCTGCTGACGGACTGGTCGGCGTACGTGGGACCGGTGGCGCGTTCGCTCCTCCCGGTCGATGCAGTGACGTTTCTCTACGCGGTGGGTATCGTCGAGATCCTTGTGGGCCTCGCCGTGTTGACGCGCTGGACTGTGATCGGAAGCTACGCCGCCGCCGGCTGGCTGAGCGTGATTGCCGTCAACCTCATCGTCGCCGGATTCTTCGACATCGCGGTGCGCGACCTCGTCCTGGCGGTCGCCGCGTTCACGCTCGCACGCCTCACCGAGGTACACGACGCGGCGACAGGGCGTGTCGTGAAACAGCGCGAACAGGCGGCCCTTCGGGCCGCTTAAGCAAGCCCTGACGGATGGGATAAGATGGGACCTTTGGTCCTCGCGGACGGCTAGCCTGCCCACACGAGCGCGTTCGTCAAGTCCTGACAGGAGATCTTGCTGCATCGCGGAGAAGAGCGACAGGCCCAGAAAGTCTGCGTCTCGCTCGAGTCTGAACCAGTGAACATGAGTGACCGAGTCGTCGACCCCGCAAGGCGCGCGTTCGGCGCTCCGGGAATCGCGCCCCGATGGACTCAGGGCGCCAAGGACGCGATCGGGACCGCCTACTCGACCGGCAGTACTGTCTGGTTCACCGTCTCTGCGGGCATCCTGAACGAGGTCTACTACCCTACCATCGACCGCCCGCAGATCCGGGACCTCCAGTACCTGGTCACCGATGGCGAGAGCTTCTTCCATGACGAACGGCGCCACCTGAATTCGCGCCTCGAGCGTTTCGAAGGCTGCGCGCTGGGCATCCGGCTGACCAACAGCGACCGCGAAGGCCGCTACGCGATCGTCAAGGAAGTGATAGCCGATCCCCACGCGCCCTGTGTTCTCATACGAACACGGCTGGAGGGAGAGCGCTCCTTCCTTGCAAGGTTGCGGCTCTTCGCGCTCGTCGCCCCGCATCTCGAGGTCGGCGGATGGGAGAACAGCGGGTACGTCGTCGAGGCCGCTGGCCGCGAGCTTCTGACGGCACACAAGCGCGGCACCTGGCTTGCCATGGGAGCCACCATCCCGTTCGCTCATCGCTCCTGCGGATATGTCGGGACTTCTGATGGGTGGACCGACCTGGCGGACAACCTCCGTCTGGACTGGGAATTCGACGTCGCGGAGGGCGGCAACATCGCGCTCATCGGGGAGATCGCGCTCGGCCCCGACCACGAGTTCACCCTCGGCCTGAGTTTCGGCAACAGCCTGCACCACGCGACCACGACCCTGTTGCAATCACTCACCTTCCCTTTCGGCGAGCAGCGCGACCGCTTCATCGAGCAGTGGGGCCGTGTCACTCGCCATCTCGCTCCGCTCGCGGCCGCGAGCCGCGACGAGGGGCGCCTCTATCACGCGAGCCACAGTCTGCTCCTCGCGCACGAGGACAAGACGTACCCCGGGGCGATGATCGCCTCGCTCAGCATCCCGTGGGGCAAGTCGAAGGGGGACGAGGACTTGGGTGGATACCACCTCGTGTGGACGCGGGACATGATCAACAGCACGAGCGGACTCCTGGCGTCCGGGAACACCGACACGCCGCTGCGCGGCCTCGTTTACCTCGCGTGCACGCAGCGCCCCGATGGCGGGTTCCATCAGAACTTCTGGATCAATGGCGAGCCGTACAGGTGCGGCATCCAACTCGACGAGGTTGCTATCCCGATCCTGCTCGCGTGGAAGCTGCACCAGGCCAAGGCGCTGCGCGACTTCGACCCCTACCCGGTGGTCGTGCGCGCCGCCGGCTACCTGATTCAGCAGGGGCCGGCCACGCCGCAGGAGCGCTGGGAAGAGAACAGTGGTTACTCGCCCTCGACAATCGCGGTGAGCATCGCCGCGCTCACCTGCGCCGCCGGCTTCGCGCTTGAGCACGGCGACGAGGCGACGGCCGCCTTCTTCCAACGCCACGCCGACTTCCTCGAGTGCCACCTCGAGGCCTGGACCGTCACCACCGACGGCACCCTCGTGCCCGGCATCGCGCGCCACTTCATCCGGATTCGGCCGGTGGATCCCGACGATTCCGAGCCTGACGAGGACCCGAACCGCGGCGTGCTGACGATCCGCAACCGCCCTCCCGGCAAGCGCACCAACTTCCCCGCCAAGGAGATAGTGGATGCGGGATTCCTCGAGCTCGTCCGGTATGGGATCCGGCGGGCCGGGAGCGACCTCATCGAGGACTCGCTCCGCGTGGTGGACGCGTTGCTCAAGGTGGAGACGCCATCCGGCCCGTGCTGGCGCCGGTACAATCACGATGGCTACGGGCAGCGAGACGACGGCGGCCCGTACGTCGGCTGGGGCAGGGGGCGGGCGTGGCCGCTGCTCACGGGCGAGCGCGGGCACTACGAGCTCGCGGCCGGCCGGGATGTCGGTCCGTACATCCGCGCCATGGAAGGTTTCGCGACCGCCGCCGGATTGCTCCCCGAGCAGGTGTGGGATACCCGCGACCTGCCCCAAGCCCGCATGCGTCTCGGCCAGCCTACAGGTGCGGCCATGCCGCTGATGTGGGCCCACGCCGAGTACATCAAGCTCCTCCGGTCGGCGCACGACGGCCAGGTCTTCGATCGCGTTCCAGCCGTCGTCGAGCGCTACCAGTCTGCCCGTCGCCAGCGGCCGATCGAAATCTGGACGTTCAACCGCCGCGTTCGTTCGATGCGACCGGGCGCGATCCTGCGCATTCAGGCGAGAGCGCCGTTCCGCCTGCACTGGACCGCCGGAGAGTGGGCCACCGCGGCGGACTCCCCCTCAACGCCGACGGCGGTCGGTCTCGAGTTCGTCGACATTCCGATCGCCCCCGAACAGGAGGCCGCGATCCGCTTTACATTCTTCTGGCCCAGGGTCGAGCGCTGGGAAGGCCGCGACTTTGAGATCAATGTCGAGTGCAGTCCATGGACCTGAATCGCGCCTTCGCACGGGTGCTGTGCGCCGACTCGATCCGCGCTTGACCGGTGGCTGCGCCCGCTGACGTCGTCGCTGTTGGCGGCCGCCACCATGCCGGCGATCTCCAGGATTGAGCGAATCCGAAGAACGCCTAGAACCATCACCTCTGCTTCAAACAGGGCACGCGTCGCCGAGCTACGTGCTCTTCCGCGCGGCCAAGCGTACCGTCCGGTCGCGCACGTTCCCGACGTTGCAGCCCGATCGCTCGCGGCGCGTGAACCGGCGAGTGCCGGGGAAGCTCGAGTGCTTTTCGACCATCGTGAAACCTCCGGGAACCAAAATCAGACTCAGCACTCGGTGTTAGCAGGAGGAAAATGTCATGCACGAGACGATCGCACGGTTGGAGCCTGCTCGCATCGCGCTTCGAGTCAGCTTTGGACTTCTGCCGCTGTTGGCGGGGCTCGACAAGTTTACGTATCTGCTGACGGACTGGTCGGCGTACGTGGGACCGGTGGCGCGTTCGCTCCTCCCGGTCGATGCAGTGACGTTTCTCTACGCGGTGGGTATCGTCGAGATCCTTGTGGGCCTCGCCGTGTTGACGCGCTGGACTGTGATCGGAAGCTACGCCGCCGCCGGCTGGCTGAGCGTGATTGCCGTCAACCTCATCGTCGCCGGATTCTTCGACATCGCGGTGCGCGACCTCGTCCTGGCGGTCGCCGCATTCACCCTTGCACGCCTCACCGAGATACACGACGCGGCCACAGGGCGTGTCGTGAAGCAGCGCGAACAGGCGGCCCTTCGGGCCGCCTAAGCGTTGATCGATGCGATGAAGACGGAACTTGCATCCTGGCGGACGGCCAGCCTGCTTACACCCGCACCGGGCGCTGGTAGTGGCGTCCCCGCGCACGCGGACGATCAGTGGGATGCGTGTCACGAAACGTTGCGGGGCGACACGCACAGCCGTGTCGCCCCCGCCCGGATCGAGAGGATGATCGGTGACCGGATGAAACACAAAGAGGCTGTGTGCACCGCAGCGTCCACTGCCACCCTGGAAAATGAGAATGGCTGGGCGCTGATCCTGGCGGGTGGCGACGGGACGCGCCTCCAAGCGCTGACCCGCATCATCACCGGGGTGCCAATTCCGAAGCAGTACTGCCGCATCATCGGCGAGAAGTCGCTGATCGAGGCGACACTGGCGCGCGTGAGTTGTGTCGTCCCGCGCGAGCGGACGCTCGTGATCTTGAACGAGAATCACCTTGACGTTGCACGCACGCAGCTGGCGACGCTGCCGCGGCAGAATGTCGTGGTCCAGCCGTGCAATCGCGACACGGGACCGGGGCTCGTGATGGCGCTCCTTTTCCTCGCACGGCGCGCTCCCGAGGCAACCTTGGCTGTGTTCCCCAGCGACCACTTCATTCGCAGCCAGGCTGCGTTTGCTGCCAGTGTCGAACGCATGCAGCGAGTGCTCGCTGTGTACCCGGAAAAGATCGTGCTGCTTGGCGTTCGTCCGGACCGCGTAGATCCGAGCCTCGGGTACGTCATCCCAGCCGGAACCCCGTCCGATCTCGAGCGGCTCGGCGGCTTTCGTGTGCAGGGGTTCGAGGAAAAACCGGCTCCTTCGCGCGCCGCGGCTATCATCCGCCAGGGCGCGCTCTGGAGCTCCTTTATCATGCTGTTCCGCGTCCGGCGCATGCTCGAAATCGTGCGCGCCGTCCGTCCGCGCGAGGTGGCAGCAATGGAGCGCTTTCTCGGCGATCCGGCTGCGGGCGGCCTTGATTACCGCAGGCTCGGCGCCTGGAACCTCTCACATGACGTGCTAGCGCAACGTCCACACGATCTGCTCGTCATTGCGGCCGATGACCTCGGGTGGAGCGATTGGGGCACGCCTGACGCGATCGTGAGGACGGTCAGTGCGCTCGGCCTGACGACCCCACCGTGGCTGAGCGCACCGCTCACCGAGGCACGTGGATCGGCTTTACGCGAGTCGAAGCATACCGACGCGCGCGCATCGCAGATGACATGAGAACCCACGTCATCGTTCGTGCATCGCCGGCGAGATCTAGGCGATCGAGCGCTACCCCTTCCGTCTGGAGGCCCGCGAATCGCCATCTCTGCGAGGTACGGCGTTCAGCGGGCTGCGCCCGCCAGGGGCGTCTTCGGAAGGCTGGAGACGCTCACGAGCGCCGTGCCGTGCGAATGCGATCCACACCAGGCGGCGGGGTGCGTCTCGATCGAGAGCGACGCCTCACCGCTCTTCTGATAGACTCAGGATACGGTCGTAGCGCTCCAGCCGCGACGCGTCCCCGCTGTTGATGCGGCGAGCATTCATCTCCACGGCGAGCATGCGGCGGTGGATGAAGGTCGTCGCCAGGTCGAGCTTCTCCTCCAAGTGTGCAGCCTGCTGCAGCAGCTCCGAGGCCACGAGCACGTCGATGACCATCTCGCATAGGCGCTTGGCGTTCAGGAGGGCGTAGCGCGGATCGGCCATTAGCGCCGCCATCGATTTGTTGATCCACTCCATCCCGGCATGCACCTGCTCGACGAGGTCGGGGTGCGGTGCACGCACCGACTCGAGTTCCGCGCCCACCTCCTCGAGCGCGGCGAAGATGGCGCCCTTGCTCATCTCCTTTAGCGCGAAGCTAGCCTGGATCTCCGAGGTGCCCTCGTAGATTGTGGTGATGATCGAGTCGCAGTGGTACTGGCCCGCACGCGATTCGGCCATGTAGCCGATCCCGCCGTGTACCTGGATCCCGCGGCGCGCGACCTCATTGCTGATCTCGGTCGCGTAGTACTTGCAGAGCGGCGTCAGGAAGCGAACGACCTGGACGCTGCGCTCGTGCTCGACCTGCAGCGCCGCGCGCTGCGGGTCGGTGCGGCTGCGTTCGGAGGCCAGGTATTCGCCCAGCGCGCGCATCAAATCGAGGCGCGCGCAGGTCCGGTTGAGGAGCGCGCGGGCCGCCTGCACGTGCGTTGCCATGAGGGTCAACATCGCCTTGACTAGCGGCTGCTGTATGATCGCGGTGTCGAACTGGACACGCTGTGCGGCGTATTCGCGCGCCTCGCGGAAAGCGGCCTCCGCCACCCCGATTGCCTGGGCCGCGACGCCGAGGCGGGCGTTGTTCATCAGGTCGAGCATGGCGCGGAATCCCTTTCCGGCCTCGCCGAGCAAGAAGCCCTCAGCATGGTCAAACTCGACCACGCACGTGGGCGAGCCGTGGATGCCGAGCTTCGACTCCACCCGGGGGACCCGGATGCCGTTCCGCCGCCCATCAGGCAGGATCTTCGGGCAGAGGACCAGGCTGAGACCGTTGGTGGTACCACGCGACTGGTCGTAGGTTGCGCCGTCGCGCGCCAGCACGAGGTGCACGTCCGCGCCGCCGTTGGTGATGAAGATCTTTTCGCCGTCGACGACATAGCGATCGCCGTCGCGCGTGGCGCGCGTGGCGATGGCGCCCAAGTCTGACCCCGCCTGCGGCTCGGTCAGATCCATGCACCCCTGGTACTGACCGCTGGCAAAGCCGGGCAGATAGCGCTGCTTGATGTCGTCGCTGCCGTACGACTCGATGTCGTGAGCCACTCCCGCCTGCAGTCCCACGATGGTCATGAGGCTCGAGTCGGCCCGCGCGATCATCTCCAGATACGCGCTGTTGACTAGCGACGGAAGGCCATAGCCACCGTACGCCGTGCCGAGAGGCAGCGACACGAGGCCGGCGGCGCGCAGCCGCTCGTAGCCCGCAGTGATGTGCGGCGGCACCACCACTTCGCCGTCCTTGAGGATGACATGCTCATGCCAATGGCCGCGTGCCCCTTCCTCGATCGACACACAGATCTCGCCTGCGGTGCGCAGGACCATCCTGTAAGGCTCAACCTCATCCCGCCAGTTCGCCTCCGTACCGCGCACCAGGCGGAAGTACCGCGCCCAATCGACCCGGTGGTCGAGGAAGAACTCCATGTCTCGGTTGAAGAACTCCTTCGCCATGGACAGCACCTCGCCAGGTGGGATGTGGAATCGTCGTCTTTGAATGACGTTACCACGATGCCGGAGGGTCGAACATGAGGAGGCTGCGGTCGACAGCAGATCCTGCGGTCATTCACTGGGCATCACCGGGCCGACCTTCCCGCCGCGCCCAGTTCTCATGCAGCGAACCGGCAACTCAACCAGAGTTTATCAGCTTACGGGCGTCGATCGCGCGTACCCACACCGCAGCTTGACAGCGACCATTGGGGGTTGTCGCGCGCAGCGGACCATCAGGCGAGGGTTGGCGTAACCGTGCGCAATTGCGCGCAGGTTGAGTCATTGTCTCTGCAACGAGCATCATGGGCCTCCGTCTGATTCGACCTACGCATTTGCACCGCTGAATGTCAGTGGGAACGCGGGTTGTTTGCGCTGGCGCAATTGAGGCTCGGAAATCCTTGCGACGACATGCCGGCGCCGCCCGCACTGCTCGGCCATTATCCGCGCCCGTGCCTGGTCGGTGGATGCTTACTGAACGCAGCACCGCCGCTGGCCACACCGAGCTCTAAGCGAGCGCGACGAGGAGGGCCGTGCGCAGAGTGCGCGCCCGCATACGACCGAAGGTTTCTGTTCGACCTCGTCATCAATGGTGACTCGGACGCGCGGTCGCCCTACGCCGTGTTCCAGCTCCGCCGTTTGGTCGGTTCGGTCTTCCGTTGGGCGCGTTCACACCGGATCCGGGCGCTCCAATGCAGCCAGACGCCTGCGCAGCTCTCGCTGTTCTTCCCAGGCCGCCGTCACATCGCGGAGGAAGGCGGCGATGCCGACAATATTTCCTCGGTCGTTTCGAAGGAGCATGACCCGAAACTCGATCGACAGCCGGCGTCCGCTCCGGTGGAGCGCCGGTACCTTCAGGACCTCGGTGCCGTATCTGGTCGTTCCTCTTGCCATCGCCGCGTCATACCCCGCCCAATGGCGTTTCCGGAGGTTTTCCGGGACGATCAGGTCTAAGGATTGCCCCATCGCTTCTGCCGCTGGATGGCCAAAGGTAGCCTCGGCCCCTGCGTTCCAGAACCGAATCACGCCTTCACGGTCCGCCACGACGATGGCGTCGGGACAGCCCTCCACGAGCGCCCGGTACAGCGTTGCACCCGACTCCACCACTGTCCGGTCCTCTGAGTCCATGTTCCGACCTCACACGAGAGCGCTCTGATACGCCTGACTCGCTTCAACTGAACGGAGTATCGAGGCACAAAAAGGTTCCCGTCGGGTGGCTCTTTTGACCACCGTGAACGTTCCGGGAACCAAAACCAGACTCAGCACTCGGTGTTACTAGAAGGGACATGGCATCCACGAGACGATCGCCGATCGGGAAGCTGATCGTTTCGCACCGCACGCGGCGGCGACGACACCACTACACCAAAAGGACCGATCGATCTGATCCGTCAGACGTTGGGACTGAAGCAAGGAGGATTGCACATGAAGTTTGAACTCCCGCCACTGCCGTACGCGAAGGATGCGCTCGAGCCGCACATGGGCAGGGAAACGCTCGAGTACCACTACGAGAAGCATCATCGGGGCTATCTGAAGAAGCTGCAGGGATTGATTCAGGGGACGCCTCGGGCTGAGCAGAGCCTCGAAGACATCATCCGCACTGCCGATGGCAGCGTCTTCAACAACGCCGCGCAGGTCTGGAATCACACCTTCTTCTGGAATTGCATGGAGCCGAACGGCGGCGGCGAACCGAGCGGTGACCTCGCCCACCTCATCCGCGACAGCTTCGGATCATTCCTGGAATTCAAGGCGCAGTTCGTCGCCACGGGCAAGGGTCGGTTCGGGTCGGGTTACGTATGGCTCGTTCTGGACAACAGCGTGCTACGTTGTATTGCAACACTGAACGCCGACAACCTGCTCCTCGGCAGGCAAACACCGCTGCTGACCTGCGACCTGTGGGAGCATGCCTACTATCTCGACCACCGTAACGACCGCGGCAAGTACCTCGACGTCTTCCTGCGATATCTCGTCAATTGGGACTTCGTCGCTCAGCAACTGAAGCAGGCGAGACGCGGTCTTCCAATCTCCTCCAACCGGACTGCGTCGACACTCCTTCCGACTCCGACGACACCTGGTTGAGTCCGAAGCCGGTCATCACCGTCTGCCGAGTGCGCTTCGTGTTGACCTGCACGGAGCCCTCGGCTGATCTGCTTTCTGATAATGACGGCGAGTTGTTTGACGATTGGAACGAAGGTGCTGCCTGACCCCGAACGATTTCACATCGCGGGCCGCGGTCGAACAGCGCCTGCTCGATTTCCAAACGCACTACGAGCAGGTCGCCAAGCCATTCCAATGGACCTTCACGCGCCGCGACCTGGCCAAGTTGCTGGCGCGGCTGGAGTCCTCAGCGAGGGCGCAGCTTGCCGCCTGACAACAGGGGCGGGAAATACGTCACCGCAAATCTGAACCACAGTACTTGGCCACCGGCAACTGAACGAGCACGAGTGCGCGCCAACGGAACGCTCATTTTTCGTTGATCGCTGTCTCTTGGATCGGCGCCGCCCTGCTCCACCGTCGCTACACAGGCTCAGATGCGATATCAGCAGTACGCGGTGGTGCGTGCAGCACACTCTCCGTCGATGAGCGCCGCACGGTGCGTGGAAGAAGCAATCGGTAGTCCGATTCAGGATGGTAATCGGGTTCCGATACCGGGCCCCTCTTCACCTCACCGCGGTCATGGCGGCTGTCGTAGCGGTGGGCTGCACCCCTATAGCCAACCGTTTACAGCCGTATCGCGATGATCCAGTTCAGCGGCGGGAGCTCGAGCGCCGCGCGGAACAGAGCTGCTGTGACAGCCGCGGTGCGGACGATCTGCCGCCGCATCACTTCACCACCGACGGGTGCTCATGGTGGCCTGACTCCACCTGGGTGCGGTGCTGCATTGAGCACGATATCGTCTATTGGTGCGGCGGAACGCGCGAGCAGCGCGCACGTGCAGACGAAGCGCTGCGGGATTGCGTAGGTGCGAGCGGCGCGCCGTCAGGCATGGGAACCGTGATGTACATTGCCGTGCGGGCCGGTGCTTTACCGTGGTACCCGTTCGCCTTTCGCTGGGGGTATGGCTGGGACTGGCCGCGCTGCTACGACACCGCAAACAGCGAGCAGAGCGAGGCCGGCGAAGCGGCCTTACCCAACGCGGCCGCGCAGCCGAGGGGCGATCGACCATGAGACGAGCGGTCGCGCGGCTAGCAGCCATCCTGCTGGCCGTCGCAAGATCTTTCTCGCCCGTACGGCACTCAGCTCATGGGCCGACGACTTCCGCGCCTGCCGCCGACCGCGGCCGCGCGCGGACGCGCAATCGTCGTCCTTCAAGTCGAATCGCCGTGACCGTATGGTGCCGGGTCGTTTGACAACCGAGACGACGGCGCCGTCGCGTTGCCTGGGGCGACGGCCGTGTCCCGTAAAGGTGCCGTGCGCGGGGCCCACAACGGATAGTCGATGCCGGCCAGACGGTTGATCACGAAACCCTGGACGACCAGGAGCGCGACGGCGAGCATCAAAACCGCGAGCTGCCACGGTTCGCGCAGGAAGCCGAGCGAAACGATGAGCGTGGTCGCCCCGGCCGGCGGGTGTGGGACCTTGAACCAGACCATGGCGCCGCTGGTCAGACCGAGCGACAGCGCGGCGGCTCCGACGTTGGCCCAGTCCACCCCGGCGGCCAGCGCTGGGCCGCGCTCGGTGAGGCCGAAGGCGAGGAGCGCGAGATAGCCGGCGAGCGCGCCGATCAGGTGTCCGCCGAGCGTGTTGCGCGGCGACGCCGCAGGCTGGGTCGGGGTGTAGAAGAGCAGGAACGCGGTGGGCCCCAGCGACGGGAAGATGAACGGGGCGCCGGTCACCAGTGCCGCCATCGCCATCAGGGCGATGGAGATGATACCGTTTACCAACGCGAACAGGCCGAGGATCCCTACCTGAGAATGGCGGGCCTCAAGGGACGGCAGTTGGAGCCGGCGGGCGATGCCCCACAGCACCGCTGCCATGCCGCCGCCGATGGGACCGGGGTGCCGCGGCGCCTGCCGATCATGCTCCCGCGCCATCAGCGCAGGTACCGGTAGAACGCTCCCGACCCGGCGGCGAGCACGGCCGAGAGCGCCGCCGCGGTCCATGCCAGCCGAGTGTCATGCGCGTGCAACGCGTCGAGCCCGACCGACAGCAGGAAGATCTGCAGCGCCAGCAGGACGCCAACGAAGATGCCGATCGCCGAGGACACCTCGCGCCGCCGCGCCATCAGTCGACCTCCCGTCCGAGCGCCCACACCATGCCATCCGGGCGCTCCTCGACCTCGATGCGCCCGAGCGGGCGTTGCGGCGGCCCGGCGACGACCAGGCCGCTGCGCGCATCGAACACGCCTTCGTGACACGGACACAGCATCTGGTCGGTGGCGGGACTCCAGGTGACCACGCAGCCGAGGTGCGTGCACTTCTGACTGAAGGCGCGCAGATCGCCGCCGGCGACGCGCACGACAATCGCGGGGTCGAACTGCGTAGGATAGCGAAACAGATAGGCCGCCCCCACGGGCAGCGCATTCGCGGCGACGATCGCCCGCGGCGCGCCGCGATTCACCGGCCGCAGGGTGGTCAGCACCGCCACGCCGGCAGTGCCGGCGGCAAACGCCGCCGAGGCGAGCACCAGGTAGCGAGCGAACTCACGCCGCGTCACTTCATCTTCGCCCTCCGCAGTGAACGGAAAATCGACCCGCCACTTCGGCGTCTTGGCGTCATCCATGCACGCCCTCCTCCTCGAGCCCGAACGGATCGTCCTGCCAAGCGTGCGCCTGACGACCGGTCATCACATCGAGCGGCCCGGCCTCGCGCGTGATCGTGTAGACTTTGGTCCGTACGGCCTGACGCCCGAAGACGAAGTCGTCCACCAGCAGCCCGGTGCGGCTAGCGGCGAACTGCTCGCGCGTCCCGAACCACAATGCCTGGCTCGGGCAAACCGACGCGCACATCGGGGCCAGATCCTGCGAGGTGCGGTCGTAGCACATGTCGCACTTCATCATCTGATTCAGCTCGACCAGCAGCTTCGGAACGCCGAAGGGGCAGGCCAGCACGCAGTTGGCGCAGGCGATGCAGCGCGGCTTCAGCGCCGACTGCACGATGCCGTCTTCGGTCTGCTTGATCGCGTCGGCCGGACACACCTCCGCACAGGTCGGGTCTGCGCAGTGCATGCACACCATCGGCACGGTCTGCGTGCTGGCGCCGCGGTCGACGAAGTCGAGGTGGATCATCGAGTGCCCGCGATGCGTGCCGCACTCGCCGCACGCCTGGACGCACGACCGGCAGCCGATACAGCGGCTCTGATCGATGACGAAGATCCTCTCTTCGGCGGCGCCTCGGCTCACGGCGCCTCTCCCGTCTGCAGTGCCAGGTCGCGCGCGTCGTGCACGGCGCCTCCCGGCCCAACGCGTTCGATGCGCACCGCCGACACCTTGTACTCGGGGATTTTCGAAATGGGGTCGAGGTCGCGATGGGTGAGCTGATTGGCTGCCTGCCGTCCCGCCCAATGATAGGGGATGAAGACCGTATCCGGTCGGATGGTCTCGACCACCGCCGCCGGCAGCGTCATGGCACCGCGCCGCGACGTCACTTGCACCAGGTCTCCGTCGCGGATGCCGTGGCGCGCGGCGAGGATCGGATGCATCTCGCACAGCGGTTCCGGGTACTGGGCGACCAGCGGAGCGATGCGGCGGGTCTGGGTCCCCGACAGATACTGGCTCACGACCCGTCCGGTGGTGAGCCAGATCGGAAAGTCGTCATCGACGACCTCCGCCGGCGGGCGATAGCGGACGGGGTGGAACTTCGCGCGGCCGCTGTCGGTGTAGAAGCGCCCCCCTTCGAACAGGCGCGGCGTGCCGGGATGGCCGTCGGTCGGGCAGGGCCAGAAGACACCGAGCTCGTTCTCCACGCGCTGCCAGGTGATCCCGCTGTAGTCGGCTGTCCCGCCGTGCGAGGCGACACGCAGCTCGTCGAAGATCTGCTCGGTGTTCTGGTACGGAAAATACCGCCCTCGCCCGAGCCGATGCGCGAGGTCGAGCAGGATCTGCCAATCGAGCCGGGCCTTGCCGGGCGCGCGGATTGCGGCGTTGATTTTGACCACACGCCCTTCCACCGTGGTCGAGGTGCCTTCGTCCTCTTCGTGCAGCGACCCCGGCAGGACAACGTCGGCATGCTGCGCGGACTCCGACAGGAAGAATTCGATGACGGCGTAGAACTCCAGTCGGTCGAGGGCCTCGGCAGTGAAGTTGCTGTCGGGCAGCGAGACCGCCGGGTTGAAGCAGATCGACAGCAGGCCCTTGATCTCGCCGGCGTGGATCGCGTTCATGATCTCCTGTGCCGTCTTGCCCTTGCCCGGGATCTCGGCGACATCGCAGCCCCACACGGACGCGACGTAGGCGCGATGTTCGGGGTTCGTGATGTCGCGGTTACCGGGCAGCTGGTCGCACTTGTGGCCATGCTCGCGCCCTCCCTGGCCGTTGCCCTGACCAGTGATCGTGGTCACGCCGCACCCCGGCTTGCCGTACTTGCCGGTCGCCAGGCCGAGGTTGATGCACGACAAGACGTTCTCGACGCCCTTGGTGTGATGCTCGATGCCGCGCGCGTGCAGCAGCATGCCGGTCGTGGCCGTTCCCCACAGCTCGGCGGCGCGTTCGATGCGCGCCGCCGGGACGCCGGTGACGCGCGCCCCCCAGGCCGGCGTGTACTCGCGCACGGCCTCGGCCGCCTCCGCGAACCCCTCGGTGTGGCGGTCGATGAAGTCGTGATCGACCCAGTCGCGCTCGATCAGGATGTGGAGAATGGTTCCCATGAGCGCCGAATCGGTGCCCGGGCGAAGGCCGAGAAATAGGTCGGCGGTACGCGCCAGTGGATTCACGCGCGGATCGGCGACGATCAACCGCGCACCGCGGTCGCGCGCTTGCCAGATGTAGCTCGTGGTGATGGGGGCGCACTCCGCGATGTTCGCCCCTGCGACGAACACCACGTCGGCTAAGCGGATGTCGCTCCACGGATTGCTCGCCCGATCGATGCCGAGCGCCTTCTTGTTCGCCGCGCCGGCGGAGACCATGCAGAGACGCCCGTTGTAGTCGAGATTGGCCGTGCCGAGCGCCAGGCGCGCGAACTTGCCGACCAGGTAGGATTTCTCATTCGTCAGCGAGACCCCGGAGAGCATCGCGAACGCATCCGGACCGTGGGCGCTCTGGATGCGGCGGATCTCGGCGACGACCCGATCGAGCGCGGCGTCCCAACTGATCGGCCGGAACCCGCCGGGCACGTCCGGCGCGCGCTCGAGCGGTTCGAGCAGGCGGTCGGGATGATTGGCCTGCAGATATCGTTTGACGCCCTTGGGGCAGAGCTTGCCCTCATTGAATGGAAACTCGTACCAGGGTTCGAAGCCGACCACCTGCTCGTCCTTCACCTTGAGGATGATGCCGCACTGCTGGCCGCAGAAGCAGCAATGGGTTTTCACCTGGCGGTCGGCGGCGAGCCCCTGGTTCCAACCGCCCGGCGGCGCTTCGTTGAGATGCGGCCCGTAGCGGGCGATGAGCTCTGCTTCGCTCAGCGGGGGCTTGGCCATCAGCCGAACCCCCCGACGCGCTGCGTCTGCGCGAGCGCCACCAGCCGCCGGCGGCAGAGCGGGCAGATGTCTTGATAGTGAGCGCTGCCCGCCAGCGTGTAGTCGAAGCCGACTTGGGGCAGAACGTCTTTCAGATCGCCGATCTGCAGTGCCGACGCGAAGGCGGCGCCGCACTCGCTGCAGTGCTGCTGCGGCCCGTCGGCGCCGGCCTGACGGTAGAACTGCACGCCGAGATTCGCGGGGCGTTGAAAGATGTGAAAGAGCTTGCCGAAGGGCAGGTACATCAGGCCGATGATCACGGTCAGGGCGTGGACGGTGGTCAGGAAGGTGTAGAAGCGGCCGCCCATCCACAGCGCCGAGGCGGTCAGCATCAGGCCGGTGACGGAGACCGCGAACAGTCCGGCGAGGGCGAGGAAATCATTGGCGCGCTCGACCGCCAGCGCGCCCGGGTCACGCACCCGCCGGCCGAGAAACAGAAAGACGCCCGCCAGCACGAGAAACGCGGCGATGTCGAGCGCGTGAAACATCAGCCAGCCGACGACGCTGTCGGAATCGAAGCTCAGGATGCCGATGTGGGCGACGAAGGCGCGATAGCGGGCCGGGTCTTGGCCGACCGATTCGAAATGCAGCCAGCCGAACACGAGCGGGAAGGTGACCAGCGCCGCCAGGACACAGCCCCAGAAGACGAGCTGATGGGCGATCCAGCGCGACGTGGAGCGATGGCGGATGAACGCCTGCCCGACCAGGTTGGTCGAGACCAGCCCGAGCAGCCGCGCCAGGTTGCGCGCGCCGCCGCTGCGGAATGCCTCCCACCCGCGGCGGTTGAGACGTGCGGTCGGCGGACGTCGCAACCACACGCAGTAGCGGTAGACGGTCGCGAAGATGGCAAACAGGGTCCCGAGCAGATACCCGGCGAGCGCCGCGTCGAACCACCGAAGACCACCGCTGCCGAGCGCGCCGAGCGCTAGGGCCACCGTTACAGCCAGTGCGCCCCACATCAGTCCCCTGCGATCCAGTGCTAGACTCGGCCTCGTCATCCCTCGCTTCTCCGTTAGCGGAGGTGGGCCTTCCGGAATTCGTGGAGATGCGCCGCCGCTCACGGCGCCCGGTTTCCTGACTAGCCCACCGTTGCGCGCGCCGCCACCCGGCGGCGACCTCGGGCTGTGCCGAACCTGCGACCGCAATGGCGCGCGCCATGTGCGCCGGTCGCGCCGCGACGCGCCGCTCGTTCAGCCCGGGCGCCCATCCACCCGCGCTCGGGTCAGGATCGGCGCGTAGACCGCGACGAACAGCACGAACGCGGATGCCCATGCCGCACCCGCTGCCACCACCAGCGCCACGTACCACTCGTCCGGCAGCGACCAGGCGGCGAAGACCCGCAGCAACGCCGCGACATTGACCAGGATGAATGCCGCCACCACAGGCGACGCGGCGCGCAGCGGCCGACCGGTGTGCCCCAGCGCAACGCGCGCCATCATGCCGAGCGGAAGCGCGCCGATCGCTCCCGCCGTAAAGGCGTGCAGGGCAAGCTGCGGCCGCACCATCGCTGCGGCCGAGAAGGCCTCGAGCCCGAGGCCGACGACCAACCAAGCGTAACCAGTGTGAAGGATCCAGAGCAGCGGGACCGACCACAGACGCCGATCGTACCAACCCCACAAGCGCACCGCATGGGCGACCGCGGCAACCGCCGCCAGCGTCAGCGTCAGGTCCGCCACGACCGGCAATGTGCCCAGCACAGCGAGAGCGGCCACTGCGCCGATGGATACCCACTCGACCAATCTCCAGGTACGCGGGTGGGCCCCCGGCAGGGCGTTCTTGGTGAACAACGGAATCACACGGCCGCCGATGATCGCGATCAACAGCACGATCAGATTGACCCCGAGGTAGAGGCCGGTCGTCGCACGACCCGGGGCGACACCGAGGACGTCCAGGTGCACGAGCGCATTCGCGAACGCAAGCAGGAGCAGGACGGGTACGAAGAGAAGGTTGCGCCACTGGCGGCTGCGGAACAGCGGCACGGCTAGACTCGCCGCCAGCGCGGGCAGAAAGGCGACGTCCACCGTCGCGATGAGCCAGCCCGGTATCGCACTCGGCGCGAACGGTGCCAGGCGGCCGGCAACCCACAGGGCGAGCAACGCGGCCAGCCGAGCGCCGCGGAGCGTGTCCAACGCGGTCCAGTTACGCACCGCGGTGAGCAGAAACCCCGCCACCACCGCAGCGGTATAGCCGAAGACCATCTCGTGGCCATGCCAGTTGATGGCACCGTAGTAGGTGCGTACCGAGAGAGCGCCGCCGTAGTCGGCCAACCAGAGGGAGACCAGGCCGACCGCGGCGAGCCCGGCCACCAGGAAGAAGGGACGAAAACCCAGCGCGAAGACTGCAAGCGGTTGGCGGTGCTGGTGTGTGCCTGCAACTGTCTTGGCTGGAATGGGCGTCAACGTTCCCTCCGTGTGCGTCATCGATGTTCGCTTCTCTCGCCAGTGTGCCACGTCCTGAGTGGAATTGGAGCGACACGGCAGCGCCGCCGCGGCGGGAGGAGCGAGCATGACTGGGGATTGGCGCGCGATCGGTGCTGGCTGTAAGGATTCCCGAACGATGCGGTTCGACGCGGAGGATTCAATGCACGGACCTCTACACGCCCTCTTGGCTGACGATCACGCGCGCCTCGACGCGTTGCTGCGGCGCGCGATGGACGATCCCGCTCGCATAGATGCGGCCGCATACGCCGCCTTCCGCGCCGGGCTGCTCAAGCACATCGGCATGGAAGAGAAGATCCTGCTGCCCGCGGCGCAGCGCGCCCGGGGCGGCGAGCCGCTGCCGATCGCTGCGAAGCTGCGCCTCGACCACGGCGCGATCGCCGCCCTGCTCGTTCCGCCGCCGACGCTGGCCGTCGTTACGGCACTTCGCGCCATCCTCGCCGCGCACAACCCGATCGAAGAGGGTCCCGGCGGCCTCTACGACACCTGCGAGGAGCTGGCGGGCGCCGAGCGCGATGCGTTCCTCGCGCGGCTGCGTGCCGCGCCCGAGGTGCCGGTCGCCCGACACGTCGACGGGCCGCGCGTGCTCGCATCGGCCCGCCGCGCGCTCGAGCGCGCGGGGTTTCACTTCGACCTGGAAGGTACGCAGCGCAAAGACACCTGACGGTGCCCCGAAGTACCGCTGCCCTGCATCCGCGGAAAACGCGGCCAGCGCATCCCCAATCGCGTCATATCGACCTGAGCAGGTTCGGTCCTGCAACCTGATCACTTTGGCGCTTCGCCGGATGCCGTCTCCCGTGCACCGCGTGCTGACGCTTCCTGGCGCAGAACGGTTGGAGTTGGCGAGATCGCCGGCCAGTCCGAGCGCCACGCGTCGAATCTCGCGTCCGCTGCGTACACAATCCGTACGGGCATGCTGCTCAGCCGGTCATAGAGGCGCGCTTCGGAGCGAATCGGCCACCAGTCGTACAAGGAGATTTCGAGCGGCCGCCACATGGCTACCCACCCGCCGATCAGCAGGCTTTCGCGCACAACCTCGCCGACTCGCCGGCCGCGCAACGCGTTTGCGATCAGGTCTCCGACGCCGATCGACAACGCCAGAAAGACAAGCCCGATCAACAGACTGATACGTCCCACACAACTCGACGCATCGATCGCCGACATTCGGGCTGGCCTGCGGCGCGCCGAGCGGACGATCGAGGCGAACGCCCGCCGGCGCATCCGAGAGCTGCGCAAGGAAGCGCGCGCCGAGCTGCGCGCGCTGCAGGACAAGCAGCGCGAAGCGGCGGCCACGCTCAAGAAGCTGTCCGCCGCCGCCGGGGGTTCGTGGCGGGAGATTAGGCGCTCGGCCGACTCGCTGTTCGCCGATGCGCGCAAGGCCGCTGCGGCGATCGGCAAGCGCTTCCGCGCCGCGCTGCGGGCCTGACGTCCGGGCTTGGTGGCGGCCGGGCGGCGAGCGTCGATCACCTCGCACGTGTCGCTCGGTCGCCGTCGCGCTGCTGCTGGCGGCGGCTCGCCTGCTCATTCCAACGGCATCGCAAGGCGTTCGGGCATGGACTCCGATATCTCCGCAAGCGTCGCCTCGGTCAGCAGCAGCACCCTGGAAACTGGTGAAAGAGGGGGGAGGGAACGCGTCGCCCCTGCAGGCGAGGAGTCGAGCGCCCGTGCGCGACGGGCTCGCGCGAAATCATGCAGCGGACTATGTTGCGCGCTAGCCGACTGGTCGCACTGGAGGCCGTCCATGGAAGAAACCACATCACGCGGGGCCAACCTGTTTCGGGTTTTCGGCGTGCAGGTGGCGATCGACTACTCATGGCTCATCATCTTTGCACTCGTGCTGTGGAGTCTCTCCGCCGGCTATTTCCCCGGCGAATATCCCGGCTATGGCTGGTGGAACTACGGCTTGGCCGGACTGGGGGCGACGCTGCTCTTCTTCGCCTCGGTGCTGGTGCACGAACTGTCGCACGCGTTGGTCGCCAACCGGCTCGGGGAGGACGTGCGGCGAATCACTCTGTTCATCTTCGGCGGCATGGCCCACCTGTCGGGGGAGCCGCGCGGACCGGGCGCGGAGGTCAAGATCGCCGCGGCGGGGCCGCTGACCAGTATCGGGCTCGGCGCGCTGTTCTATGCCGTATCCCTAGGGCTGGCGCGCGGCGGCGTCGAGCCGCTGTGGACGGCCGTCTTCCGCTACCTCGGCTTCGTCAACCTCGCGCTGGCGGTCTTCAACCTTCTTCCCGGGTTCCCACTCGACGGCGGCCGCCTGCTGCGGGCGTACTTCTGGCAGCGCTCGGGCGACCTACGCAGCGCGACGCGCCGCGCGGCGGACTGGGGCGGCGGCATCGCCGTCGGGTTGATGGCGCTGGGGGCGCTACAGATTTTCGGCGGCGCCCTGGTCGGCGGCTTGTGGCTGATCTTCATCGGCATGTTCCTGCGCGGCGCGGCGCGCGCCAGCTACTACGGTGTCGTGGTGGAGCACGCGCTCGGACAGACGCGCGTGCGCGACCTCATGGTCCGTGAGCCGGTGGTGGTGGGCCCCGACACGAGCGTCGCCGACGCAGTGGAGGACTCCTTCCTCCGCCATGGCTACGGCGGCTTCCCGGTGGGCAGCGACGGGCGGATCGAAGGCTTGCTCTCGCTGCCGATGGTGCAGCGCTGTGCGCGCGAGGAGCGCGGCGCGCGACGCGTGCGCGAGATCATGCGCCCGCTGGACGACGGGCTGACCATCAGCCCAGACGCCAGTGTGGCGCAGGCGCTTCAGCAGATGGTCGCGCACGACGCCGGCCGGCTAGTCGTGCTCGAGAACGGGCAGCTGCGCGGGCTCATCACCCGCACCGGGATCATGCGTTTCGTCGACATGAAGACGCAGCTCGAAAGCGGCGCCTGACCACGTCGGCGGCGACGAGGGTGTCCGTCAGGCGAACTCCACCTCGCAGGTCAGCGTCGGCTGCAGGGCCAGCGAGTTGGTGACGAGACAGTTCAGTTCCGCCTTCTCCAGCAGCCGCTTTGCCTTCTCCGCGTCGCCGCCGGCCGGCACCGTCAACCGTGCGCTGAGGGCGAGGGCGGTGAACCGGGTTGTGCCGCCGACGCGGTCGAGGACGCCCTCGCCGCTGCACGACAGGCGGTTCCAGGCGAGCTTCGATGCCTGGGCGATAGATCGGAACGTGAGGATGAAGCAATCAACCGCGGCCGCCACCAGCAGCGTCTCCGGCGACCACTGATCGCCCGGGCCGCCGAACTGCGCCGGTGGGGCGGTGGACAGCGGGGGCAGTCCCGGCGCGGACACGGTGACGCGCTCGGCGTCGCCCGATGCCTCGACTTCATAGCGGTGCGGGAATGGGTGCATGTGCCTCCTCGGCGAACGGATTGCGTTCTAGACCCAGGAATGAAGCGTTGTCCGCGGTGAGCCGATGGACGATCACACCGGGCAGCGCGTCGAGGCCTTTGTAGTCACCTTCCGGATCCAAAATGTAGACCGAGTATCGCATCAGGATCAGTTGTTCGCAGAGCAGGCCTGCGATCCAGGACTTCCCAGACTTAGGATCCCCTGCGATCACCACGTTGCGCCCGCGCACTGCCATATCGAGCGGTTCTCCGCTGTCGCGCGTTCCGAGCCGCACCCAACGGCGGCGTATTTGATCTGGAGGGATTCCGCGCATAGCGAGCAGATGGCGTATGTATCCCGCAACCGCCGCAGGGCCACGTCCTTGAATGACGACGTCCGCATTCCGCTTCAAGGCATCACAGCCCGAGGCGACTGCTATGCCAATCTCGCACGCGTCCAACAGCGGTTGATCGTTTTCGCCATCCCCGATCGCCACGCCGTTGTGCAAAGAGACCCGCAGCCGCCACATCGCCTCCCTCAGGCCGCTCGCTTTGCTAATTCCATGGGGGAGCACGCGCCATGTCCGTCGCCATAACACCATCCGCGTTCAAATCAGGCACGATCACGACGTTCAAAGGACAACTGCGGCAGCGGTGAGCGGGGTAGCACTGCGGCTGCGATCCAAAGACGAAGGGAAGTCGCGCAGCCACTCAAGACGAACGCGACTCCAAACCGTCTTTACCGCTCGATCGATTGTGATTGCCATCACGACGAGTTCACACGGGATCGCGGCGTTCCAATGCGCTCAGGCGCCTGCGGAGTTCCTGCTGTTCCTTCCAGGCCGCCGTCACGGCGCGCAGGAAGGCAGCGATGCCAAGATGGCACCTCGATCGTTCTGAATGAGCAGGACTCGAAACTCGATCGACAGCCGGCGCCCGCTGGGGCTACCTGCATTCTCTCCTCCTGACCCAAACTTACTGACTTCAGCCTCATAGAGTCTCCAGGCGGGAAAAGGTTCCTCTGGAGGACCTATCTTCGCCCATCGTGAAACTTCCGGGAACCAAAATCAGGCTCGGAACTCGATGGTAGCAGGAGGCAAATGTCATGCACGATACGACCGCACGGTTGGAATCTTCTCGCATCGCGCTGCGAGTCAGCTTCGGGCTGCTCCCGCTGTTGGCCGGGCTCGACAAGTTTACCTATCTGCTGACGGACTGGTCGGCGTACGTGGGACCGGTGGCGCGCTCGCTCCTCCCGGTCGATGCAGAGACGTTTCTCTACGCGGTGGGCATCATCGAAATCCTTGTGGGCGTTGCCGTATTGACGCGCTGGACCGTGATCGGAAGCTACGCCGCTGCCGGCTGGCTGAGCGTGATTGCCGTCAACCTCGTCATCGCCGGATTCTTCGACATCGCAGTGCGCGACGTCGTCCTGGCGGTCGCCGCGTTCACCCTCGCACGCCTCACCGAGGTGCACGACGCGGCGGCGGCGCGCGTCGAGGAGCGGCCGGACGAGCGCGCTCGTCGGGCAGCGTAAGCTGCCTTGAGGAACATCATGAAGATGAAACCTCTATCCTGGAGTACGGCAAGCCTGCTTGCGCTGGCGCTGGTTACCACCAGTTGCGGGGGCAACGGCGACGGACGGATAGCGGACAACCCGCCACTGGAAAACCCGATTGACCCGATCGTCCGCGCACACGCAGACGATCTGCTGGAGGCGGGTCGCGAAGCGTTCCGCTTCGACACGTTCGGCGATCAGGTCTTTTGGGGTGACACGCTCCGTCTCCATCAGGCCGTGGCAGGCGAGGCCAACGGCGGAGTCGGCGCCGGGCTGTCCCCGCGCGCAGCGCTCGGGTTGGGTCTCAAGGTCGACGCTGAGGCGCTCCCACAGGAGCTTCGCGATGCCATCATTGCCGGTGAGGTGGACCTCGACGCGCCGGCTACGACCCTGGCCCTCATGGAGCTCGATAGCGTGGTCGGCGTGACCGGGTTCTTCGACGAAAGCCGTCGTCTCACGTCAATGGGCATCCAGTGCGCGTTCTGTCACTCGACCGTCGACGACTCGCTCGCGCCCGGAATCGGGCAGCGGCTCGACGGATGGGCGAACCGCGACCTGGACGTCGGCGCCATCATCGCCTTCGCTCCCGATGTCTCCGTACTCAGTAGCACGCTCGGAGTAGACGACGACACGGTTCGCACCGTGCTCCGCTCGTGGGGCCCCGGCAAGTTCGATGCGTCGCTCCTGCTGGACGGGAAAGCATTTCGGCCCGACGGAAAATCGGCGGCAACGCTGATTCCGCCAGCCTACGGGTTGGCGGGCGTGAACCTGCACACGTGGACGGGATGGGGTTCCGTAACCCACTGGAACGCGTTCGTCGCCAACCTGGAGATGCAGGGACAGGGAACCTTCTACGATCCGCGGCTTGACGATTCGGAGCGCTTCCCCATCGCGGCGCGTACCGGTGCGGGACATGTGCGCAGTGATCCCGATCTGGTGACGCCAAAGCTGGCCGCGCTCCAGTTCTACCAGCTCGCGCTCCCAGCTCCGGCGCCAGTTCCAGGAAGCTTCGATCCGGAGGCCGCGGCGCGAGGCGCGCTTCTGTTCAACGGCACGGCACGCTGCTCAACCTGCCACGTCCCGCCGCTCTTTACCGAACCTGGCTGGAACCTCCACCTGCCGGAGGAGATCGGCATCGATGACTTCCAGGCCAGCCGTTCGCCAGACGGGCGGTACCGAACGGCACCGCTACGCGGCCTTTCCGCACATGCGCAGGGCGGCTTTTACCACGACGGTCGCTTTGCCACGCTTGCCGCCGTGGCCGACCACTATGATCGCGTCTTCGGCCTCGGCCTGGTGGAAACTGACAAGGCCGACCTCATCGAGTATCTCAAGTCCCTATGAGGTCCCTCGGAGTAGTAGCGGCGCGGCACGCGGAGAGTGGAGCGGAAGTTGACCCCAAACTGGACCACTCCCCCACTTATGAACCGCGTGCCGGTGTGGCGGGCGTTGTCCTTCAATGGGAGCCAGTGGAAAGCATCGGCGACTGGCGCCCGGACGACTACGCCGTCGCGCAGGTCGCCTTCTATCGGGCGAGGGTGCCGGGCGGCTGGCTCGTCGCCATGAAGGGGAGCTACCAGGCAAACGGAATGGGGCTCACGTTCTATCCGGATCCGCTGAACGCCTGGTAGACCGCTTGCGGTCTAACCTCGCGGCGACGCCACGCCGCCGTGACTGCGGCGCTTCTGGACGGAAACGTCATCTGCGTGGACCGAGTTCCTGGTGGTGGGTGCGCCGATGCCAGCGTGAGTATCGATGACTGAGAGTATCATCTCGCGGACCGCCTTCGTCTTCGCGGGAGGCGGGAGCCTTGGTGCGGTCGAGGTGGGTATGCTGAAGGCGCTCGTGACTCACGGCGTGCACGCCGACTTCGTGGTTGGTGCCTCCGTCGGGGCGATCAACGCGGCATACTTCGCGGGCGACCCGAGTGCCGCAGGTGTGGCGCGCCTGGACGCAGTCTGGCGTGGCATCCGGCGGCGTGACGTATTTCCGATGGCGCCATTCACCCACCTTCTGGGGCTGTTTGCCTGGCGCGACCATCTCGTGAATCCGGAGCCGCTCAAGAACCTCCTCGCGCGCCATCTCTCCTACCGGCGCCTCGAGGAGGCGCAGATTCCCTGTCACCTGGTGGCGACCAACGCGCTCGGTGGTGGCGAGGTGCGCTTTTCGAGCGGGCTCGTGGTGGAACGGCTGCTGGCGAGTGCCGCCATCCCGGGCGTTTTCCCGCCAGTCCGGATCGCGGGGAAGTACCTGCTCGATGGAGGCATCGCCAACAACACTCCCATTTCGACGGCCGTCGATCTTGGGGCAACCCGCGTCATCGTTTTGCCCACCGGGTTCTCGTGCGCGATCGATCGGCCACCGCCAGGCGCGGTCGCGATGGCATTGCACGCGTTGAACCTGCTCATCGCCCGCCAAATGGTGCGCGACGCGCAGCAGTTCTCCAGCGCCGTGGAGATGGTCATCGTGCCGCCGCTCTGTCCACTGGCGGCATCGGCACACGATTTCTCCATCACTGGCACGCTGATAGACCGCGCGGCGGACGCCACCACCCGTTGGCTCGATCGCAACGGCCTGCGGGCCGGGGACATCCCAGGTGCCCTCAGGCCGCACGTCGACCGAGGGTCACAGTGAAATCCAACGAGCAGGCAACCCGCTGATGCAACCGAGCGGCTTCCGGTGGGCGACAAACCGCACCACCTCCAGCACAAACAGGGAGATTGCAGCGACGATCGTTTGTGCGGTGGGGCGGAATGGAAGGTCGGGAGCACAAAACTGGAGGTCGCGGCCTCGCTAGTCGGCGTATCGACGCTAACGGTGAAACTCGCCCGCAGCCTCGGGTTGGTACAACACGCTGACCACCCGCAGGCGCTTCGTGGCTCGGTCCGGCATGGGCCAATCAATGAACTGTCCAATCGAAAGGCCGAGCAGCGCCGCACCAATAGGAGCCAGCACAGAGATCCGCCACTCGTTGACGTTGGCGTCAGAGGGATAGACGAGGGTCGCTTCGTGCTCCTCGCCCGTGCCTTCATCGACAAAACGCACGCGGGAATTCATGGTCACCACATCGGGCGGGATATCCGTCGGCGCGACCACTTCCGCGCGATCTAGCTCCGCCTCGAGTGCCTCGCTCTCTTTGGCGTTCTTACCCGTGGCGTGTTGCGCCACCAGCCCACGCAGGCGCGCCAGGTCCTGCTCGGTCAGGACAATGCGTCGTGCACTCACCATGATTGCGATGATGATCCTGGACGAGAGATGGAGTCGCGTCAAGACGACCTGTCTGTCGATAGACTAAAGTGTAAACGATATCCCTTCCAGATCGCCCTGCTCCCAGCGGATATGACCTCGAGGCATTGATGCGATCGATCAGGATCGGCACATGACCAAGCCAGGCAAGCTCGAGGATCCTTCCATCAAGGACGCCGATGCGGTGGTGCGAGCGCTGAGCACGGACCTCGAACTCGGGCTCACGTCGGAAGAAGCGTCGCGCCGGCTCTCGGAAGAGGGGCCGAACGAGCTCCGTTCAGCGCCGCCGGTCCCTATCTGGCGTCGAATCCTGGCGCAGTTCCAGGATCCGCTCATCTACCTGTTGCTTGCCGCAGTTGTCATCTCACTGGTCGCCTGGGTGAGTGAGGGCCGGGCCGGCTGGCCGGTGGATGCGATAGTCATCGCGCTGATCGTCGTCACCAATGCCATCCTGGGCTATGTGCAAGAGGCCAAGGCGGAGAATGCTGTGGCGGCACTGGCGCAGATGACCGCGGTGACCTCCGCCGTGATGCGCGACGGGCGGGTCGAGCGGGTCCCCAGCGCCGAGCTAGTGCGTGGCGACCTGCTCGTGCTCGGCGAGGGCGACTCCGTGGGTGCGGATGCGCGTCTGCTGCAGACCGCGTCTCTGCGCGTGCAGGAAGCCTCGCTGACCGGCGAGAGTGAATCGGTGCTCTAGGATGCCGCGATGCTGCCCGAACCGGTGGCGCTCGGCGATCGCCTCGACATGGTCTTCAT